>NZ_JAKUXK010000014.1:0-102476 GCF_026782865.1 Streptococcus mitis | reverse complement strand
TTCTCACGGTATTCCCGTGTTGAATAATTTCCGTTCATTGGTTACTCCTTTTATTTTATATAATCTTGTTTCTGCATGGATGATGGTAGAGAGACTTCTGTCCAATCTTACATATTTTTCTTCTCACCTGTTATTCTTTTGAAAATTATCTTTTAAGTATCCGTCAGTCCATCCTTTATATTATATCAAAAATTTTACAGTTTTTCTCTGACGAAATCTATCAATTGAATAGATAGATGAAGCAAGAAATTTTTGTTTCCTTATCCGAAGAAGGAAAAACGGTATCTCCTGAACCTTGATACTATGCGTTTTATTCTTTATAATTTAGATATTTCAAAATTACAAGTTCTCCATTCTTAATTTCCCAAACTTGGTCAAACTTACTTAATAATTCGTTTTGGCGATGTAAAGTAACAATGACGGCACTTGGTAGTTCCAGAACTCTTTCCAATTCCATTTTAAACTGATTAGTATCCAAGGCAGAGAAAGGTTCGTCTAGGATAAGCAATGGATTTTTACGATTTTTCTCACGATTTAAATACATTCGTTGTTGCTGACCACCTGACAGGGATTGTGGTGGAATTTTTTCAAAATCTTCTTCTCTGAATTTTTCATTGAAACTATTGAATAGTGTTACATTATTTTCATAACTCGAAATAAATGTATGTTCTTGTTGCAGAATCATACCGAATCTTCCCCAAAGATGGTCCAAAACAAGCCCATCTAGCACAATTTGTCCTTCAAAATCTTCATCTGTTCCATTTAAAATGTTGAGAAGACTACTTTTTCCAGAACCATTCTTACCAATAAGCGCAATTTTATCCCCTTTTTGAATCGTAGCGGAAGTAATTATCAATTTTGATTCTCCCAGTTGTTTGGAAATGTTTTTCAAAGTAATCGTATCAAAAGAATGTTGAGGTGCTTGAACTGAAACGGGTCTCCCAACAATGTTTTGAAAACTCTTGATTACAGGCTTTACGGACTCTAACATTTGTAAATCATAAAGGATTTCCTGTATTGGTTCAGAAAAAGCATTAATATATCCGAAACTCGCCACCACCTCAGGAATACCGAGTTGCTGGTGAGATAGAGAGTAGGCTAAATAAATAAACAGAACAAGACTAATGAATTCAAAAGAAACACCTGTCAATAAGATGCCTGTAATTTTTGTCAAACCATACTTAAAATACTTATCCTGCAAATTCTTTAGAGAACTCTTTTGTTGATTCAAAAAATGCGACATAGTTAGTTTATTTACCAAATGATGTCCCATGAGCAAATCCTCCAAAGTTCGATAGTAATCTCCTTGTTTTTTCAAGTAAACCTGTCTACGATTAGCGGTCAACTTCCCAACGATTTTAGGAATTTGAATACTAATTCCAGTGGAAAAGATTAAAATCAGTGATACAATAGGATTAATTGTTCTGCTAATAATGAAAGCGTAAATGATGATACGTAAAATTTGTTTGATAAAACTCATCAATGGAGGAAGGTAATCCTTTTCCAACGAATCTAGGTCATTAGATTGATAGGAAATATACTCTGCTACTGTTTTCTGCTTGAAATCGTGGTGACTGAGTCCCAGAAGTGAACGAAACCACTCATTTTTCAAAGTAGTCGAAAAGATAATCCCCTGCTTCCAATCAAGTATCATTTGGATATAGTTACAACTCAAATAGCCTGCCACTGACATAGAGTAACCATATAGAGCTACTTGATAATCCCCTTTGATTAATGCCTGCGTGAAATACGGTAACAAAGCAGTGCAGATATTCGATATTGCACCAAAAAGAAAATTAAAGAAGAGATACCATCTAATAGTTTTAAGATATGGTAGCATATACGATACTCCTTACTAATACTTTTTTTACATATCGAAGAACAATCTCTACTATTCCCTGTTTCAGATAGTGCGATACCAGGACATTGAGTGCAATAATTGGCAATCACACAAGTTCTGCAGTTTTTACTATCATTCCAAGTATAATTTGCTATTTTGTAAAATATAGGTCTATCCCATGTTTCTTTGATAGATGTAAAATGAATATTTCCAATACTTCTATTGAAAGTAAGCTTTTTCAGTTTTTCTAACGATTTAGGCTATTTCGTGACACACCCACAATCCGTGAAAATTCTGGTTATATCAGATTATGTGATTTTCGTAAGAATTTTATATTGTCTCCAATCATGGTAGTCTCCTTTTACTTGATAAAACTATTATAACATTTAGAAATTAAAAACTGGTTCAAAATCAATAGGATGTGTGTATTCGATACATTCAATAAATTCTTGGAAACAGTTCTACACCAGTTACACAAATCTATATACACCTATCTCATTCAAAATAAAAAGAAAGCTGCAGTTCTTTTAATCCTGTATCAACGATTCATTCTGAAATCGAATAGGAGACATTTCCCAAGTCTACAATTCACTTCATCTCAAATTAATTTTTGTAATTAACCCTTAGTTTATAGATTTTATACTCAACAAAAGTATAAAGCATACAAAACTTCACTTTGAACCAGTATTTATACTATATTCCGTATTAAAAATTCTATTATTGGTTTTGTAAAAAACAGTCTTCAAATATCCTGAAATATAGCAAAAAGAGATTGGGTAAAAACTCATTGTCTCTTCTCACTCAAGGACTAAGTTTACTTGAGCAAACTGAATCCGCACTATCGTTCCTTTTCCAACCTCAGACTCGATACGAATCTGGTGCCCCAGTTCTTCAGAAATTTTCTTAGATAGATAGAGGCCAAGTCCAGATGACTGCTGAGTTAGGCGTCCATTATATCCTGAGAAGCCACGTTCAAAGACTCGGAGGACATCACTGTTTTTTATCCCGATTCCCGTATCCTTGATACAGAGTTCCTGGCCTTCCATATAAATCTCCAGACCACCTTCCTTGGTGTACTTGAGACTATTTGAGATAATTTGTTCAATGACCACTAGTAACCACTTCTTATCCGTCACAATTTCTTTATCAAGGTCATATAGGTTGACATTTAGGCCTTTTTGAATAAAGAAAAGAGCATATTTACGAATTATTTCCTTGACCAAGTCCTCAATTTGCACCTGCTTCAAGACCAAATCATCATGGAAACTTTCTAAACGCAGGTACTGTAAAACTAGATTGGTATAGGAATCAATCTTGAAAATTTCCTGTTCTAATTGCTGCTTCAGTTGGCGGTCGGCTACTTCTGCAACTAAGAGTTGACTGGCTGCAATGGGGGTCTTAATCTGATGGACCCACAAGGTATAGTAATCCAGTAAATCCGTCAGTTTTCTTTCTGAATCTGACTTCTGCTGATAAAGTTCCATCTCACGCGCTTCTAATTTTTCTGCTAAAACTCTTTCCAAAGGAGACTGAGCTTCCCTCTCCCCATAGAGAATTTCCTGACGATATACCTGCATTTCTACCAATATGTCCCAAGCGAAAAATAAAATGGTTACAAAGCAACACAAGAGGAAAAAGTAGAGAAAGTAAATTCCCAAACTGGCAAATAAAAACTGAAAGAGTAAGAGCAGAAACGTCAAAGAAATCAGATAGACAAACAGACGACTACGGGAACGCAGATAGGCTAGAAAAAATTGTTTCCAATCAAGCATGCTTCAGTCCGTACCCTATCCCTTTCTTGGTCTCGATAAATCCTACCAAGCCCTGCTCTTCCAACTTTTTACGCAATCGAGCCACATTGACAGAGAGCGTATTATCATCAATAAAAAAGTCACTGTTCCAAAGTTCCCGCATCAGGTCATCACGCGCTACGATATTGCCTGCATGCTCAAACAAAACTCGTAAAATCTGGAATTCGTTCTTGGTCAAATTCAAGACTTGCCCTTGATAATGTAAATCCATGGATTTGGTATTGAGGATAACACCAGCATATTCCAGTAAACTCTCGTCACGCCCAAACTCATAGGAACGACGCAACAAGCCCTGAACCTTGGCTAAAAGAACCTGCTGGTCAAAAGGCTTGGTCACAAAGTCATCCGCCCCCATATTGATTGCCATGACAATATCCATAGCCTGGTCTCTCGAAGACAGAAACATGATAGGCACCTTGGAAATCTTGCGGATTTCCTGACACCAGTGATAGCCATTAAACAAGGGCAATCCAATATCCATGAGGACCAGATGAGGCTCCGACTGGACAAAAAGACTCAAAACTTCCATAAAGTCTTCTACCAGAACCACTTCAAATCCCCATTCAGAGAGCATTTTCCCAACCTGTTGACGAATGACCTGATCATCTTCTACTAATAAAATCTTGTGCATGCGCTCCTCCTTTTCTATTATTATAACAGATTTTTCCATGCTCGAAGGTCTGAAACTGAATTTGAAGCAGCTTGTTTTTAGCCAACAAAGGAAGACAACCCTACTAGCTAATTTGAGGGAAATTTGATAAGATAAATCAAAAGAAAGGAGCTATTATGGCCAATATTTTTGATTATCTGAAAGATGTCGCACACGATTCCTTTTACGACCTTCCTTTGAATGAATTAGACATTCTAGCCTTAACAGAAATCACCTACCTCTCCTTTGATAATTTGGTCTCCACAACTCCTCTGCGACTTTTAGACCTGGCACCTCAGGTTCCAAGGGAGCCTAACATGTTGACCAGTAAAAGTCGCCTCCAGCTATTAGATGAACTAGCTCAACACAAACGCTTCAAAAATTGCAAACTCTCCCATTTTATCAATGACATCGACCCTGAACTGCAGAAGCAGTTTGCGGCTATGACCTACCGCCTCACTCTCGATACCTATTTGATTGTCTTTCGTGGGACAGATGACAGTATCATTGGCTGGAAGGAAGATTTCCACCTAACCTATATGAAGGAAATTCCTGCTCAAAAGCATGCCCTCCGCTATTTAAAGACCTTTTTTGCCCAACATCCTAAGCAAAAGGTCATTCTGGCTGGGCATTCCAAGGGAGGAAATTTAGCCATCTATGCGGCTAGTCAAATTGAGCAAAACTTGCAAAATCAAATCATAGCAGTTTATACTTTTGATGCGCCTGGTCTCCACAAAGAACTGACACAAACCGAGGGCTATCAAGGGATAATGGATAGAGCCAAGGTCTTCATCCCACAAGGGTCCATTATCGGTATGATGATGGAAATCCCTAACCAGCAAATCATCGTGCACAGTACTGCCTTAAGTGGTATCGCCCAGCACGATACCTTTAGTTGGCAAATTGAGGACAAACACTTCGTACAACTGGATAAGACCAACAGTGATAGCCAACAGGTAGATACAACCTTCAAGGAGTGGGTGGCGACAGTCCCTGACGAGGAACTTCAGCTCTACTTCGATCTCTTCTTTGGCACCATTCTAGATGCTGGGATTAGCTCCATCAATGACCTGTCTTCCTTAAAAGCTATCGAACACATTCGTCATCTATTCGTCCAAGTTCAATTCCTCACTCCAGAAGAAAGGGAAACTATGGGACGTCTTACCCAATTATTAATTGATACCCGTTACCAAGCCTGGAAAAATAGATAATCCACATAAAAAACCCAACTAATCGTTTGATTAGTTGGGTTTTCATTTATGAAATTGAATTCCTTTGTCTAATCTTTAATGATTAAAAGATTAGTCTTCTTTTTTCTTGCGTGCCACAAGACCAAATCCGCTCAATACTCCAAGAAGTCCAAGAGCTGCTAGGCTAGAGTGATCTTCTGTACCAGTATTAGGCAATTCCTTAGCTGGTTTAGCTGGAGCTGGTTTTGATGGTTTCGCAGGTTCTGGTTTCACAGAAGGAATAATTTTTTCATAAACATGAACTGTGTCGCCATTTGGAAGTTTCTTAGTTTCTACGAAGCGGTAACCTGGGATATTTTTCTTAGGTTGTTCGCCATCTTCACTTGGATTACCTGGAATCTCGTTTCCTTCTTTATCCTTGAATGATGTCTTAACTTTTTCGTAGACGTGCTCTGTATCTCCATTTGGAAGTTTCTTAGTTTCTACGAAGCGGTAGCCTGGAATATCTTTCTTAGGTTGTTCGCCATCTTCTGTTGGATAGTTTGGAATTTCATTTCCGTCTTTATCCTTGAATGATGTCTTAACTTTTTCGTAGACGTGTTCGATGTCGCCATTTGGAAGTTTCTTAGTCTCTACGAAGCGGTAACCTGGGATATCTTTCTTAGGTTGTTCGCCATCTTCTGTTGGATAGTTTGGAATTTCATTTCCTTCTTTATCCTTGAATGATGTCTTAACTTTCTCATAAACGTGTTCGATGTCGCCATTTGGAAGTTTCTTAGTCTCTACGAAGCGGTAACCTGGGATATCTTTCTTAGGTTGTTCGCCATCTTCTGTTGGATAGTTTGGAATTTCATTTCCGTCTTTATCCTTGTGACTTGTCTTAACTTTCTCATAAACGTGCTCCGTATCACCGTTTGGAAGTTTCTTAGTTTCTACGAAGCGGTAACCTGGGATATCTTTCTTAGGATTTGTACCTTCTTCAGTAGTTGTTCCTGGAATTACATTACCATCTTTATCTTTATAAGTTGTCGTAACTTTTTCATAGATGTGTTTTGTATTTCCTTTTTCGTCTACTTCAGTTTTAACAATCTTGTATCCTGGGATATCTTTAGTTGGTTTAGTTCCATCTTCTGTTGGTGAAAGTGGTTTACCATCTTTATCAACGAACGAAGTATCAGGACGAACTGTTGGAGTGTAAGTAGCTGTTACAGGTGTTCCGTTCTTATCTACACGTTTAACTGTCACACCTTTAGCTTTTCCTACGAAGTCAGGTTCTGGTGTGAACGTTACTTTACCGTTTTCATCGATTGTGTATGTTCCTTCACCTGGTACTTTCTTCTCAGTTGTGCCATCGTCAAATGTTGGTTTAACAGTTTCATCGATTGGTACATTAGGGTTTCCTGGTTTAAATTCAGGTGTTCCTGTTTGTGGTTGCCCTTTAGGTCCTTCAGATTCTGCAGGTGTTCCTTCTGGAGTCACTGGAGTTACTGTTGGTGTGTATTTAGCTGTCACTGGTGTGCCATTCTTATCTACACGTTTAACAGTTACGCCTGTTCCTTTACCTGTGAATGTCTTCTCTGGTGTGAACGTTACTGTACCGTCTGGATTTACTTTGTAAGTTCCTTCGCCTGGAATTGTCTTAGTTGTTGATCCATCTTCGAAGGTTGCTGGTACTTCATCATCCATTGGTACTTCTGGGTTGCCTGGTTTGAATTCAGGTTTACCATTTTGTTCTTTACCTTGGATATCTGTTGTTTCAGCAGGTGTTCCTTCTGGAGTTACTGGGGTTACTGTTGGTGTGTATTTAGCCGTTACTGGCGTACCGTTCTTATCTACACGTTTAACAGTTACGCCTGTGCCTTTACCTGTGAATGTCTTCTCAGGTGTGAACGTTACTGTGCCATCTGATGAAACTGTGTATGTTCCTTCACCTGGAATTGTCTTAGTTGTTGAACCGTCTTCGAAGGTTGCTGGTACTTCATCATCCATTGGTACTTCTGGGTTTCCTGGTTTGAATGTTGGTTTTCCAGTTTGTTCTTTTCCTTGGATATCTGTTGTTTCTGCAGGTGTTCCTTCTGGTGTTACTGGAGTTACTGTTGGTGTGTATTTAGCCGTTACTGGTGTTCCGTTCTTATCTACACGTTTAACTGTTACTCCTGTTCCTTTTCCTGTGAATGTTTTCTCTGGAGTGAACGTTACAGTTCCGTCTGGTGCTACTGTGTATGTTCCTTCTCCTGGAATTACTTTTTCTTTTGAACCATCTTCGAATGTTGCTGGCACTTCATCATCCATTGGTACTTCTGGGTTTCCTGGTTTGAATTCAGGTTTTCCTGTTTGTTCTTTACCTTGGATATCTGTTGTTTCAGCTGGCTCAGCTGTTGGTGTTACCGGTGTAACTGTTGGTGTGTAAGTCGCTGATGTTGGTGTTCCATTCTTATCTTTAACTTGTACTGTCGCTGGATCTGGTGTTCCTACGAAGTCTTTATTTGGTGTGAATGTTACTTTCCCTGTTGTTGGATCAATTGTGTATGTTCCAATTTGTTTTCCATCTTTTGTTGCTGGAATTGTTGTATCTGTAACAGGTTTTCCATCTACTACGAATTGAGCTGGTTGCTCTGGTGTAATTGTGATTGGCGCTGTTTCATCACCCTGAGTGAACGTTGGTGTTCCTTCTTGTGTTTTACCTTGGATGTCTGTTGTTTTAGCTGGCTCAGCCGTTGGTGTAACTGGCGTTACTGTTGGTGTGTAAGTAGTTTCTACTTTTGTTCCGTTAGTATCTTTAGCTACAACTTTCGCTGGATCTGGTGTTCCTGTGAAGTCTTTGTTTGGTTGGAATGTGATTACTCCTGTTGTTGGATCAATTGTGTATGTTCCAACTTCTTTTCCATCTTTAAGCGCTGGCATTGTTGTTACTTCGTTACCACTTGGATCTACTAGTTTAACTGTAGATTTGTCGATTGGCGCTACTTCGTCACCTTTTTTGAACATTGACTCAGTTTCTTGAGTTTGAGGTTGTCCTTGTTTTCCAGTTGTTTCTTTTGGCTCAGCTGTTGGTGTAACTGGCGTTACTGTTGGTGTATAAGTAGTTTCTACTTTTGTTCCGTTAGTATCTTTAGCTACAACTTTCGCTGGATCTGGTGTTCCTGTGAAGTCTTTGTTTGGTTGGAATGTAATTACTCCTGTTGTTGGATCGATTGTGTATGTTCCAACTTCTTTTCCATCTTTAAGCGCTGGCATTGTTGTTACTTCGTTACCACTTGGGTCTACTAGTTTAACTGTAGATTTATCGATTGGTGCTACTTCGTCACCTTTTTTGAACATTGACTCTGTTTCTTGAGTTTGTGGTTGTCCTTGTTTTCCAGTTGTTTCTTTTGGCTCAGCTGTTGGTGTAACTGGCGTTACTGTTGGTGTGTATGTTGCTGTAGCTGGTGTTCCATTCTTATCTTTTACTTCTACTGTTGCTGGATCTGGTGTTCCTGTGAAGTCTTTATTTGGTTTGAATGTAACTAATCCAGTTGTTGGATCGATTGTATACTTACCAATTTCTTTTCCATCTTTTGTTGCTGGAATTTCTGTTGAGTCTACTGGTTGTCCATTTACTACGAATTTAGCTGGTTGCTCTGGTGTAATTGTGATTGGAGCTGTTTCATCACCTTGTGTAAATGTTGGTTTTCCTGTTTGTTCTTGACCTTGTTTACCTTCAGATGTAACTGGTTTTCCTGTTGGTGTTACTGGCGTTACTGTTGGTGTGTAAGTAGTTTCTACTTTTGTTCCGTTAGTATCTTTAGCTACAACTTTTGCTGGATCTGGTGTTCCTACGAAGTCTTTGTTTGGTTGGAATGTAATTACTCCTGTTGTTGGATCGATTGTGTATGTTCCAACTTCTTTTCCATCTTTTGTTGCTGGAAGAGTTGTTACTTCGTTTCCACTTGGATCTACTAGTTTAACTGTAGATTTGTCGATTGGCGCTACTTCGTCACCTTTTTTGAACATTGACTCTGTTTCTTGAGTTTGTGGTTGTCCTTGTTTTCCAGTTGTTTCTTTTGGTTCAGCTGTTGGTACTACTGGTGTTACTGTTGGTGTATAAGTAGTTTCTACTTTTGTTCCGTTAGTATCTTTAGCTACAACTTTCGCTGGATCTGGTGTTCCTGTGAAGTCTTTGTTTGGTTGGAATGTGATTACTCCTGTTGTTGGATCAATTGTGTATGTTCCAACTTCTTTTCCATCTTTTGTTGCTGGAAGAGTTGTTACTTCGTTTCCACTTGGATCTACTAGTTTAACTGTAGATTTATCGATTGGCGCTACTTCGTCACCTTTTTTGAACATTGACTCAGTTTCTTGAGTTTGTGGTTGTCCTTGTTTTCCAGTTGTTTCTTTTGGTTCAGCTGTTGGTACTACTGGTGTTACTGTTGGTGTGTATGTTGCTGTAGCTGGTGTTCCATTCTTATCTTTTACTTCTACTGTTGCTGGATCTGGTGTTCCTGTGAAGTCTTTATTTGGTTTGAATGTAACTAATCCAGTTGTTGGATCGATTGTATACTTACCAATTTCTTTTCCATCTTTTGTTGCTGGAATTTCTGTTGAGTCTACTGGTTGTCCATTTACTACGAATTTAGCTGGTTGCTCTGGTGTAATTGTGATTGGAGCTGTTTCATCACCTTGTGTAAATGTTGGTTTTCCTGTTTGTTCTTGACCTTGTTTACCTTCAGATGTAACTGGTGTTCCTGTCGGTGTTACTGCTGTTACTTCTGGAGTATATTTACCTTTTGAAGTAACTGGAACTTTGTTTCCTTCTGAATCAGTTGCTGTTACTGATACTTGTACATTAACACCTTTAGCTTTTCCTGTAAATGTTGGAAGTGGTTCAAATGTTACTACACCTGTTGCTGGATCGATTGAGTATGTTCCTTCTCCATCAACTACCACTTTACCTTCAGCATTAGCTCCTTCTAATGAGTATGCAGCTGTTGTCCAGTCTACGTTTGTTCCATCTAATGTATTATCTGTATTATTTAATTCAGAGAAACGATCTTTTCCTGATTTAGATGTTTGTGGTTGTCCTTGTTTTCCTGTAGTTTCATCTGCAGATGGTGCAATTCCATATACAGTTGGTGTATATGCATTTTCTACCGCTACTGTCACTGGATTTCCTGACTCATCATTAAATGTTACATCAGCCGCTACTGTTACCGGATTTGCAGTTCCTACAAATCCTTCTACTGGAGTGAACGTTACTTCACCTGTATTTGAATCTACAGTGTATGTTCCTTCTGCAGTTGTTAATGAGGCAACTTTTGCTCCTGTTTTTGGATCTACTAGTTTGTAATTTGATACTGTAGTTCCTTCTTTTCCATCATTGAAATTGTCTGCCATTGAGTCAGTTTGTTTTTGACCTTGAGCTCCTGATGATTTTTCTGGTTCTGTTACTACAATGTAGTAAGTTGTTTCTGCTACTGCGTCTTCTGTAACTTCACCAGCATCTGTTCCATCTACTGTTGGAGTTGTTACAACACCGTTTGAGTCTACTGCGCTTGCTGTTACTTTGTAACGTCCTTTTTGAGATAATACATAAGCGTTAGCTTTAGCTAGGTTTGCTTCTGCAGCTGTTTTCAGAGCTGTACGTGCAGTTTCTACTGCTTTTTCAGCTTCTAAAGCTGCAGCACGTGTTGACTCTACTTCAGTATCTTTTGTTGCAAGATTTGCTTTAGCTGTTGCTAATTGCGCTTCTACAGATGTTTTAAACTCTTTAACTTGCGCAAGTTTTCTCTCTGCTAACTCTTGAGCTGTTGTCGAGATCGAACGTAGTTTTAAATTATCCAATGCTTTTTGCGCGTCACCTTCTATTCTTGAAGCACGATCTAATAGTTCTTGAAGACGAGCTAATTCATTTTGTGTATCTTGTTGTTCTTTTATCGCTGTTGCTGCCGCTTTTGTTTTTTCTGCAGCTGTACGTTGTGCTGTGATATAAGCAGTTTCTTCAGCTTGAGCTCCATCAAAATTAGTTACTGTTCCATCTGGTGCAGTTACTGTTACTTTTGTTTTGATAGTATCAGAATCTGTTGCTGATGTTTTATCATCGATTGTATCTGCGAATGCTACGTTTGCCTTAGTTGATTTAACTAAGTCTACTGATGTATCTTTTGCTTCTGAATAACTTGTTGAAGTCCCTGTTGGTTTAGCATTTTGAATTGATGCTACGTCTGTCGAAATTGCTTCACGGTATGCTACATATCCTTTGAATCCTGATTCTGTCTCAATTTCCCAACCAGCATTTGATTTTTTAGCTGTTACTGCTGAACCGTCAGAAGATGTCCATTGGTTTGTTAATGAATCGTAACTTACTGTAACTACCATTCCTTGTTCTGAAGATGTGTGATCTTTTTTAACTAGTGTCTCTGTACGTGTAACGGCTCCTACTGCAGTTACCTCACCTTTTTTACGGATTTCAGCAATTTTATCTACTAGTGTTGCCGCTGAAGATGTTGCACTCCATGTACGTTCAAATTCATAAACAATGAATTTAACATCACCATTTGCTTGAGCATCTGTATAAACACGACGTTCAATAAGAGTTGATGTACCGTTATTATTATCTTTTAATTCGTAAGCTTTTTCAAGAGGTAACGTATATTTACCTGTTGCACTGTTAAATACCGCTTTATGAGTATTATTTGCTGCATCAGTTACCATAGCAAATTCACGTTGAATATTCGCTTTAACCTTATCAGTTGTTGCTTTCGCTACAATATTATCCACACCTACATATTTAGTAGATTCCGGTGTTACAGTTAAGTTAACAGTTGAATCACCTGTTGCAGATGCTGCTGCTAATACCGCACCTTCTTGTACCGCTGTATTAGTAGTACCTGCAGCTACTGTCCAGTTTCCATCTTTAACTACAAGTTTTGTAACTGTTCCATCTGGCATTGTAATTTCAGCTTTGTTAGCTCCTTTTGAAATTGTCACAGGTACATTTGTTGCGTAAGCTTCAACATTCTTAACAGTTATCTTAGGTGCTACTGCAATTGTAATATTTTCATGAGCTTCTTGACCATACATATTCCAATCCATATTTGTTGCATTGGTTGTATTATTGTAGTCTTTCGCATAAACAGCTGTTGTGAAAATCCCAGCTTCACTTGCTGTTCCAGTAATCAACCCTGTCTTAGGATCATAATTTAATCCTGGTACAACATCATTTATTGGAGTTTTACTTCCCGTATAATTACCATTTAAAGCAGTATGAGCTGTGACTGTTTGTGGGGCATTTCGAGTTTCTCGATTATATTCTGTAGTAAGTACAGTTCCATCTACTGCAGTGAATGATGCTTGTCGGTCATTTGCCGCAGCTGTTGCTGACCCTGCTATTATCCTTTCACCATTTCGAGTATAGTTTGCTCGATTATCTCTAGTCATACCATCATTATCAACATATTTAATATCATGACTAACTTGATCGCCTATAGTTACTAGTTTTGATGACCCTTGAATAAGTGGTGCAGATGAATCTTGCCATCCAACCCAACCTGCTGTTAAGTTACGAAAATCCACTGCTTGAGTAGAACCATCTGGTTTAGTAACAGTAACTTTGTAACGCATGTCATAAACACCATTTTGAAGGGTTGATGCCGCATATCCCTCTACTGTATCTGAGTTTGCATTATACACAGTACCAGGAACCATATTAGTAAGTACTATATCTGTAATACTATACCCTGCCGCTTTTGCTGCATCAGATAAACTAAATCTTTTCTTCACATCTGTAATATATACATAGTGATTTCCTTGTTCATAAGTATAACCATAGATTTCTGTAGCTATGTATTCATACGCTCCTCCAGATCCCCATATTGTATTCCCATTAGCACGACCTGTAGGGCGAATTTTACCTTTCCATAGTTCTGCTTCGCGTCCAAGTTTCTGAGCTTCTGTTTTTGACAGAGGAATATCAGTACGACCACTTATCCCTGCTTTTCCACTATTAGATGCAAGAACCTCAGTGTTTTCAGATTGATATCCATGAACATAAATTTTATAATTCTGATTTCCATCTAAAATTTGATAAGATTTACCTGTAGAACCAAGAAATTCACCATTTTCTTTTCTAAGTTCTGTAGAATCTAAGGTATAGCCTTCACTAGCCGAACGTAAGTGTGAACCTTGGACTAGTTCTTTGCCATTACGTTCATCTTTAGAACCAGTGTTTTCAATTGCGTTTGACTCAGATTTTTTCTCAGTATTTCCCGCTCTCTTCCCTACAGTTTCTTTACCATTTGTAGTATCAACTGCTGGAGTTTCTTTTTTCTCAACTGGTTTGTTTTGTAGTTTTGAGTTTACAGTTGTTACAAGTTTGTTGTAAGCAGCTTTTAACTCATCTTGACTAGTAGCACTTGAAAGAGCTGCTTTTGCCGCTTCCAAATCTGCATTCAAAAGAGCCAAACTTTCGTCTGTCTTGTTTGCATATTTACCTGCAGCTATATTTCCTGCTACCTGGTTAACATAAGCCTCTAATTGACTCTTATCCAATTTAGGAGCCACTACTTCTTTAGGAGCTTCCTCTGGTTTAGCTTTCTCTGCTTTAACCTCTGGTTTAGCTTCCGCTACTTTAGTTTCTGGCTTAACGGCTTCCTTCTCTTTATTAGAATCCGCTTGATTTGCTGGCGCAGTAGTTGCTGCTACTGATGCTTCAGCACCTTGAACTTCCGTTGCTGATACCGCACCACTTCCAAGGAACATCAAACCAGCTGCAATTGCTACTGATGCTGCTCCAAAGCTATATTTCCGGATACCGTAACGGATGTACTTTTCTACTCTAAAATCTTGTTGTTGCTTGCCTTTCATTTAGACCCACAACCTCCTTTTTTATTTTGATGTTAGTTTACAGGTTTTAGTTATAAAAAAATTCACGACTAATCTTAAATGAAATAAAAGATATTAGAAGTTATCGTTTTATACTAAAAATGTGTCTACAACATACAGCTTTATGATATCATATTTCCTAGTCTATGGCAAATAAAATGGCTTATTTTTTATTCTAAATTTAAAATAAATATTTTCCAAAAATACAACAATTTTCAGACTCTTTTACTTGTAAAATAAGATGCAGCAAGCTGTCATAGGTCATACACTCTATTTTTATAATTTTAATATATTAAATTAAATTAATTTTACATGTATATTTTACTGGTTACAGACAAAAACTTCACTATACTATAAAATACAATTTATTTGATTCATTATCCATTTTTCAATAATTTACTCTCCAGCTCGTTAGCTTTAAATTCCATCTAAATCAATTAAAAGCTCTATGAAATCTTTAAAAATTCTAGCTAGTTCCTAGCTCTAAAAATAGCTATCTCTATTTTGAACAGAATAAAGTAGATAGCAAGTAACATTCTTTAAAAGAGAAGGAATAAAAGAGAAAGAATTTCTATCCACTTTATTCTCCCTAACTATGCTATACTTATCTTAGTACATTCTTTGAGATTGGAGCTAATATGAAAATCCATAAAACTGTGAATCCTGTTGCCTATGAAAATACTTATTACTTGGAAGGTGAAAAACACCTCATCGTCGTCGATCCTGGTAGCCATTGGGAAGCCATTCGTCAGACAATAGAGAACATCAACAAACCTATCTGCGCTATTCTCTTGACCCACGCTCATTATGACCATATCATGAGTCTGGACCTAGTTCGCGAAACTTTTGGCAATCCTCCTGTCTATATCGCAGAGAGCGAAGCTAGCTGGCTTTACACTCCAGTCGATAATCTCTCTGGTCTCCCTCGTCATGATGATATGGCAGATGTGGTTGCAAAACCAGCAGAGCACACCTTTGTCTTTCATGAGGAATACCAGCTTGAGGAATTTCGTTTTACCGTCTTGCCAACACCAGGTCACTCTATCGGCGGCGTTTCAATCGTCTTTCCTGAGGCTCACCTAGTCTTGACCGGAGATTCCCTCTTTAGAGAAACAATCGGACGGACAGATCTTCCGACTGGTAGTACAGAGCAGCTACTCCATAGTATCCAAACCCAACTCTTCACCCTACCAAACTACGATGTCTATCCAGGACATGGTCCAGCTACGACTATCGCCCACGAAAAGATCTTTAATCCTTTTTTCTAGCAAGCAAAAAACCAAGGAATTTTTATCCTTGGTTTTTGTGTATTGCTATTTTGTGACTTTAGAATCTAGCTTAATTTTAAATTTCATCAAATACTAGTTGACTGGCTCAAATTCTTTCCAATCAAATTTAGCTAAATCAAGTTCATTAGAAGAAATCTCTAAGATTTGCTCTGGCTTTTGATCACTACCAATTTGAAAGATACCTTCCTGAACCTTCTGTACTCCGTCTTTATCAAAAGCATACAGACTTAAGTTCATTTCTGGTCGTGTTGACTGCCAGTCTGCATATCTGACTTGACCGTTTTCATAAACGACTAGACTTGAACGAAAACCACCTGCAGAAGCTACATAAGCTGTATGAAGCAACTTTGGTTTTCGATTTTCCAAGTAGTAAATGGCCCCTATATATTTTTTATCTCCAATAATCAATTCATCTTGACCGTCATTATTTAAATCAGCGTATACATAATGGAGACTAGCTGGTTTATCGTAGGTGCTTAGTGTAAAGATATAGCCATACTCTTCAGAAAAAATCTTATTCTGTTTCAACTTTTCGTATAAAGATTCTCGGTCACCACTACTTAAAAGTGCCTGATAGTGATTGTACCGCTCTATTACTTCCTTGTACAAATCTTTTCCTGTTTCGCTTTTCGTTTCCATTGTTGTTGACGGTGTTGCCATTGAAGAGCTTGTACTAGTTTGACTCTCTGACTTCGTAGAGGTTTCCTTCTGTTCCTCTTTGGTAGAAGATGATTGTGTTGCCGAAGGTTCTATTTTTTCATCTTTTTTGTTTGCTCCACAAGATGCTAAAACAAAAACAGTAAGAATAGCTGAAAGCATTATTAAAAATTTCTTCATGTTAACCTCTTTAACCCATTCTATGCAGATTTACGGATTTTAGTATTAGATTGGATTCATTACCAAATAATCACGCGGTCTTCTGGTGAACGCCACATACCGTCTCCTTCTTTGACATCATAGGTTGTAAAGAAGTCATCGAAGTTTGGTACTTGGACATTGACACGGAGTTTGGCTGGTGCGTGCACATCGACACTAGCCAAAAGTTTCATAAATTCTGGACGACCTTTCATGCGCCAGATGCGACCGAAGTTGTAGAAGAATTCTTCTGCTGAGAAGTCTGGTTCTCTCTTAGCTGCTTCAAGCGCTGCAGCGATTCCTCCTAAGTCAGCCACGTTTTCTGATACAGTCAATTTACCATTGATAGTTGCTCCATAAGAATCTTGTCCATCAAATTGGTCAATAACTTTTTGTGTTTTCTCCTTGAAGGCAGTATAGTCACTCTCTGTCCACCAGTCCTTGAGGCTACCATTTTCATCAAAGGATGCTCCGTTGGTATCAAAGGCGTGGGAAATTTCATGAGCAATAACCGCCCCAATCCCACCGTAGTTAGCAGAAGATGACTGATGCAAGTCATAAAAAGGCGCCTGCAAAATAGCCGCTGGGAAGACAATCAGGTTCTTCTGTGGATTGTAGTAGGCGTTGACCATATGAGCAGGCATGCCCCATTCCTTGTAGTCTACAGGCTGATTCCACTTGCTCCAACTGTGTTTGATTTCCACACGCGCAAAGGCTAGAGCATTGTCAAAAAGACTAGCAGTCTCATCCACTACCTTGTCCTTGTAGCGTTCTGGCAATTCTTCTGGGTAACCGATATAAGGCTTGATAACATTGAGTTTAACGATGGCCTTGTCACGAGTTTCAGGAGTCAGCCAGTCATTTTTAGCCAAGCGTTCCTTATAGACATCAATCATGGTTGCCACTTTTTTCTCCACATCTGCCTTGGCCTCTGGAGAGAATTTTTCATGGGCATACCAGAGACCCAAGGCTTGTTTGAAAGGACCTTGTGCTAGCTGGTAGGCTGCCTTGACCTTGTCTTTGGCTTCTGGAACCCCTGAAAGCGCACGGCTATAGGCGCCTGACAAGACACGGATTTCTTCTGTTAAATAGCTGGTTGAGAGATTAACAACACTTAAAATTAAGGTTGCCTTGAGGAGAGGCCAGGCCTCTTCACTATAGAATTGGTCTGCTGCTTGCCAGAAACGTTCCTCGTCTACGATAACCTTGTCTGGTACTTGTCCAAGAACGACTTGGAAGAAGTCATCCAAAGGTAGGGCAGGCGCAAATTTCTTGAAATCTTCGTAAGCATATGGATGGTAGAGTTTAGCATATTCTGAACTTTCTTCATTAGAGAGCACCACTGCCGCAATTCGGCGGTCCAATTCTAGTCTTTTCTCTAGCAAGTCTTCAATTTCTACATCAGAGAAATCATAAGCCTTGAGGAGATTTGCGCTGCTTTCTTTCCAAAGAGTCAAGAGCTCTTCGCGCTGAGGATGGTCTTCTGCATAATAGGTCGTATCTGGCAGAATAGTGCTTGGAGCGCTAGCCCATAAAACGTTGATTCTGGCATCCATAAAGTCTGGCGATACACCAAAAGGAAGGAAGTTAGGTTTTCCTGCAAGCTCGAACTCTGCTAGTTTGGAAGTGAAATCTGCAAAAGTCTCCAATTCTTGGAATTCTTTAAGGAGTGGTAAGACAGGTTTGATACCGTCAGCTTCTCTCTTGTCAAAATCACGAACTAGGCGGTGGTATTTGACAAAGTTTTCCAAGATAGCATCCTCAGGCACCTCTTCTCCTGCCAACCACTTGTCTGTTGTCGCCAGCATCAGGTCTTCAATTTCCTGGTCTAAATCAACAAAACCTCCAGTTTGAGACTTATCTGCTGGGATTTCAGCTGTCTTCTGCCATTCTCCATTGATTGCATCATAAAAATCATCTTGATAACGTGTCATCTTGTTCTCGCTTTCATTTTTTAAGTTATTGCTAGCTTAACAAAAATTACCTGGGAATGCAATTAAAAATGAACTGATATTTTCTATTGTTTTTCAGTTATTATTTTAATTTTTTCAAAAATTAACTTGACTTAATTTTTTTTTTAAGGTATATTAAGAGTAAGGAGGAATACAAGTTTATGATACGTATCGAAAACCTCAGTGTCTCCTACAAAGAAACGTTGGCACTTAAGGATATTTCACTAGTGCTCCAAGGACCAACAATTACCGGAATCATTGGTCCAAACGGCGCTGGAAAATCAACATTATTAAAAGGTATGCTGGGAATTATCCCACATCAAGGTCAGGCATTTCTCGATGACAAGGAAGTTAAAAAATCCTTACACCGAATTGCCTATGTCGAACAAAAAATCAATATCGACTACAACTTTCCCATCAAGGTCAAGGAATGTGTCTCGCTAGGACTATTTCCTTCTATTCCTCTCTTTCGCAGTTTAAATGCTAAACATTGGAAAAAAGTAGAGGAAGCCCTTGAAATCGTCGGCCTAGCTGACTACGCTGAACGTCAAATCAGTCAACTGTCTGGAGGTCAATTCCAGCGGGTCTTGATTGCCAGATGTTTGGTGCAGGAAGCCGATTATATCCTCTTGGATGAACCCTTTGTTGGGATTGACTCTGTCAGTGAGGAAATCATCATGAATACGCTGAGAGATTTGAAAAAAGCTGGTAAGACGGTTCTCATCGTTCACCACGACCTCAGCAAGGTTTCCCACTACTTCGATCAAGTCTTACTTGTCAATCGAGAAGTGATTGCCTTTGGTCCAACCAAAGAAACCTTTACCGAAGCCAATCTCAAAGAAGCTTACGGTAATCGACTCTTTTTCAATGGAGGTGACCTATGATTGCAGAATTTATCGATGGATTGCAAAAATTCCATTTCCTACAAAATGCCTTGATAACAGCTATTGTCGTCGGGGTCGTAGCTGGAGCTGTGGGATGTTTCATCATTCTACGTGGGATGTCACTCATGGGAGATGCTATTTCACATGCTGTCTTACCAGGTGTAGCCCTCTCCTTCATCTTGGGCCTTGACTTCTTTATCGGAGCCATTGTCTTTGGATTGCTAGCTGCTATCATCATTACCTACATCAAGGGGAACTCGATTATCAAAAGCGATACCGCCATCGGCATTACCTTTTCTTCTTTCTTAGCCCTCGGTATCATCTTGATTAGTGTCGCTAAAAGTTCAACTGACCTTTTCCATATCCTTTTTGGTAATATTCTAGCCGTCCAAGATACGGATATGTTTATTACTATGGGTGTGGGGGCAGCCATTCTCTTGTTGATCTGGATTTTCTTCAAGCAACTCTTGATCACTTCCTTTGATGAACTTCTGGCTAAAGCCATGGGAATGCCTGTCAATTTCTATCACTACCTCCTCATGATACTCCTGACTCTCGTGTCTGTGACAGCCATGCAAAGTGTTGGAACTATCCTGATTGTAGCCATGCTGATTACCCCAGCTGCAACTGCTTATCTGTATGCTAATAGCCTGAAAAGTATGATTTTCCTTTCCTCAACCTTTGGAGCTACAGCTTCAGTTTTGGGACTCTTTATTGGCTATAGTTTAAACTTAGCAGCTGGTTCTAGCATCGTACTTACAGCTGCTAGCTTCTTCTTAATCAGTTTCTTTATCTCTCCTAAACAACGATATTTGAAACTGAAAAATAAACATTTGTTAAAATAAGGGGCAAAACCCCAATAAATTGGAGGATCTAATGAAAAAATTAGGTACATTACTCGTTCTCTTTCTTTCCGTTATTGCTCTTGTAGCATGTGCTAGCGGAAAAAAAGATGCAGCTTCTGGTCAAAAACTAAAAGTTGTTGCTACAAACTCAATCATCGCTGATATTACTAAAAATATTGCTGGTGACAAGATTGATCTTCACAGTATCGTTCCGATTGGACAAGACCCACACGAATACGAACCACTCCCTGAAGATGTTAAGAAAACTTCTGAGGCTGACCTCATTTTCTATAACGGTATCAACCTTGAAACAGGTGGCAATGCTTGGTTTAGCAAATTGGTAGAAAATGCTAAGAAAACTGAAAACAAAGACTACTTTGCAGTCAGCGAAGGCGTTGATGTTATCTACCTTGAAGGAAAAAATGAAAAAGGTAAAGAAGACCCACACGCTTGGCTTAACCTTGAAAATGGAATTATCTTTGCTAAAAATATCGCCAAACAATTGAGCGCTAAAGATCCTAACAACAAGGAATTCTATGAAAAAAATCTCAAAGAATATACTGATAAGTTAGACAAACTTGATAAAGAAAGTAAGGATAAATTTAATAACATCCCTGCTGAAAAGAAACTCATTGTAACCAGCGAAGGAGCATTCAAATACTTCTCTAAAGCCTATGGTGTCCCAAGTGCCTACATCTGGGAAATCAATACTGAAGAAGAAGGAACACCTGAACAAATCAAGACCTTGGTTGAAAAACTTCGCCAAACAAAAGTTCCATCACTCTTTGTAGAATCAAGTGTAGATGACCGTCCAATGAAGACTGTCTCACAAGATACAAATATCCCAATCTACGCACAAATCTTTACTGACTCTATCGCAGAACAAGGTAAAGAAGGCGACAGCTACTACAACATGATGAAATACAACCTTGACAAGATTGCTGAAGGATTGGCAAAATAAGCCTCTGAAAACGTCATTCTCACATGAGCTGGCGTTTTTTCTATGCCCATATTTCCAGTCAAATCATTGGAAAATTCTGACCGTTTCAGCTAAAATGGAAGAAAAAAGATTGGAGTATCCTATGGTAACTTTTCTCGGAAATCCTGTGAGCTTTACAGGTAAACAACTACAAGTCGGCGACAAGGCGCTTGATTTTTCTCTCACTACAACAGACCTTTCTAAAAAATCTCTGGCTGATTTTGATGGTAAGAAAAAAGTCTTGAGTGTCGTGCCTTCTATCGATACAGGTATCTGCTCAACTCAAACTCGCCGTTTCAACCAAGAACTGGCTGGACTGGACAACACAGTCGTATTGACTGTTTCTATGGATCTACCTTTTGCCCAAAAGCGTTGGTGTGGAGCTGAAGGAATTGAAAATGCGATTATGCTATCAGACTACTTTGACCATTCCTTTGGACGTGATTACGCCCTCTTAATCAATGAGTGGCACCTATTGGCACGCGCAGTCTTTGTCCTCGATACTGACAATACGATTCGCTACGTTGAATACGTGGACAATATCAACTCTGAACCAAACTTCGAAGCCGCAATTGCAGCTGCTAAAGAACTAAATTAGAAGCCATCATGGCAGATAGCTAGAGAAATCTAGCTTTTTTTGATATACTAGATAAAGATATTAGACAAGAGGAAACGAATGACCCCGAATAAAGAAGATTATCTAAAGTGTATCTATGAAATTGGCATAGATTTGCATAAGATTACCAACAAGGAAATTGCGGCTCGTATGCAAGTCTCTCCCCCTGCCGTAACTGAAATGATTAAACGGATGAAGAGCGAAAATCTCATCCTTAAGGACAAGGAATGTGGCTATCTACTGACTGACCTCGGGCTCAAACTGGTCTCTGAGCTCTATCGTAAGCATCGTTTGATTGAAGTTTTTCTAGTCCATCATTTAGACTATACGAGTGACCAGATTCACGAGGAAGCTGAGGTATTGGAACATACTGTCTCTGAGCTATTCGTGGAGAGACTAGAAAAATTGCTTGGATTCCCCAAGACCTGCCCTCACGGAGGAACTATTCCTGCCAAGGGAGAACTCCTGGTTGAAATCAATAACCTGCCACTAGCTGACATCAAGGAAGCTGGCGCCTACCGCCTGACTCGGGTGCACGATAGTTTTGACATTCTCCATTATTTGGATAAGCACTCACTTCACATCGGTGACTGTCTCCAAGTCCAGCAGTTTGATGGCTTCAGCAATACCTTCACTATCCTCAGTAACGAAGAGGATTTACAAGTAGGTATGGACATTGCCAAACAGCTCTATGTCGAAAAAATCGACTAATTTCTCAAGTACCCCAACCACCCCTGAAAATTTTATTTTCAGGGGTTTATTTCTATCATTTGATTTTACTTTCATTTAGTTATATAATATTTGTTAAAAAAGAAAGATATCTTAATATATGAAAAAATCACTAAAAATTTTTGCGACATCCAAATGGTTTGACCTCTTCGGGGTTGCTTTGGTCGTTGGGATTGCGATTGCATCTGGTTACCTCAACTCACGTCTCGATAAATTCGTAGATTGGGGATCATGGACAGCTCTTGTACCCTTTGGATTGATTTCCGTAACCAACGTTGGGATTTCCATGTTGTCCACTCGTTTCACCGGAAAATTAAGCAAGTGGGGAAATTACTTTGGCATAGTCAATACGATTTTATCTGGTACCATTGATTATATCCTTGGAAATAAGGCAGCCATTATCACCTATCCTGTCACCTTCCTTATCTATACCTTTGCTATTAAGAAATGGGAAGCTTCGCAAGAAGGCAGACCCAACCAAATGAGCCAAAAACAGCTAAAATTGGCGGCCATCATCATTTCAATCATCGCCTTCCTCTTTGCCTTTGTGACCAACTATATCGGCTATGGGGGCAAGATGAATCTCCTTGCCTACGTAACAACTATTGCCTTTGCACTGTCCCTCATTGCCAATGCTTTGAACGCATTGAAACTAACAACTCAGTGGGGCTTTTGGTTGATTTACAATTTCGTTCAATTGACAAAGGCTGGCATTCAAGGAAACTTTGCCAATATCGGAAAATACATCTTTTATATCCTCAATGCAATCGGAGCTTTGTTTGTCTGGAACGATGAAGAAGTGGAACAATAAGAAGGAAATCAAATAAAGAAATCTAACAGAATCTCCTTACTAAAATTTTTTATCATTTTACTTGTAACTCCCATTCTTTTGGAGTAGAATAAAGCTAGATAAAAGAGGGAGGTCATCTTATGAAAAATCTCTTTAGAATCCATTTTACAGCAATTGCAGTCATTGATTTGCTACTATTTGCATTTTTTACCACTAGACCCGAGACAGCTTTAGAATGGCTCTTGCTCTCTGGTTTTATTTTCCTCCTTGCTCAGAGTCTACTACTATTTCGCTTGGTTGTCCGACTCAAACATCAATTCGCTGAGATTTATCCTCAAATCAATAAAAAGATTCGCTTCTACTATTTAGGGGTGCTCATCAGCGACTTTCTATTTTTTGTCCTTTTAACCTTCGTTAGTTCTCAGCGTTCTCCCTCTCTTATGCCAATTGTCACTGCTTGTCATTCTACTTTATATTATAGAACGGCGGACTACCTAAGAGAAAACTATCCAGACTTTTACAACAAACATATCTCTTTGTGGGAATGTCTCTAAGGAAAAGGAGGTTTTATCATGAAAAACATCATCTATATCAAAACCATTGAGCTCCTTGTCATTGATGGAATCATGCTGGCATTTTTTACATTTAAAGAGGGGCTTATACTCAATGAAAATCAAAGAGCAAACTAGGAAGCTAGCCGCAGGCTGTACTTGAGTACGGCAAGGTGAAGCTGACGTGGTTTGAAGAGATTTTCGAAGAGTATTATTTTCTTTCATCCTGTACTACTTACTTATCTTTCTAACCAACTTTGTGACCACTTTAGTCAACTCTATTCCCAGATTAGACCGAGATTCTAGCGCTTTGCCTTACAAATCCTCCTATGGGATAGCCTGATCATTCTCTCCTTGATATGTTTAAGTGGTTTCCCACTTTTCCTTAAGGGCACTCTCCTAACCCTAGGACATCTCATCCCTTCCTATCGCATCTGCCAAAGCTTGAAAAGAGACTTCCCAAAAGCCTATCAAGAACAGATTTCATTTTGGAGTATTTTATGATAGATAAGAAAAACCAAGCCGTCTGGGCTTGGTCTTTCTTATCTATTTTTAGTATCAAGGATAATGGTGACTGGTCCGTCATTGACCAGCAATAAGAGTCCCTGATTGATTTTTCCCTGAACCTGACCTTCGATACTGACTTGGGCTTTTGTAACCCGTTGAATAATGATTCTCATAATAGCCTTTCTAGTAGAAGCTAGGCCAATTAGCCGTTGGTCCGTTTAACAGAGTAAACTTCTGGCACACTCTTAATCTTGTCCACAACCGTAGTCAGCGTCGAGAGGTTAGCAATGCCGAAGGAGACATGGATATTAGCAAATTTCATATCCTTGGTTGGTTGGGCGTTGACTGTTGAGATATTCTTGGTTGTGTTTGAGAGAACTTGTAGTACATCGTTCAACAATCCTGTACGGTTGAGGCCGTAGATATCGATATGGGCCATATATTCCTTATTTGAGCTAGAGTACTGATTTTCCCACTCTACATCAAGGAGACGTTGCTCATAGTTTTCTTGGGCACGCAGGTTCATACAGTCCACACGGTGAATAGCCACACCACGCCCCTTAGTGATATAGCCGACAATATCATCACCAGGAACAGGATTACAACACTTGGCAATCCGCACGAGGAGACCTGAGGCACCTTCAATGACCACACCACCCTCATGCTTGACCTTGAGGGTTTCTTTGTTTTCAACCTTGACCTCGCCACCTTTGACAAGTTCTTCTGCCTCCGCCTTAGCCTTGGCACGTTCTTCTTCACGGCGTTCCTTCTCAGTCAGACGGTTAAAGACGGTAATGGCACCGATTTCTCCAAAACCAATGGCCGCAAAGAGGGATTCTTCTGTCTTGTAGCTGGTCTTTTGCAGAACTTGATCCATGTGGCGCTTGTCCATAAATTTATTGGCCACATAGCCATTTTCTTGGAACTGGGCCATCAGCATTTCACGACCCTTATTGACAGACAATTCCTTATCTTGGTTTTTAAAGAACTGACGAATCTTGTTGCGGGCCTTGCTGGTCTTGACCATGTTAAGCCAGTCACGGCTTGGCCCAAAGGAGTTGGGGTTGGTGACAATTTCGACCTGATCCCCTGTCTTTAGCTTGGTTGTCAGTGGAACCATACGGCCATTGACCTTGGCACCAGTCGCTTTTTCACCGACCTTGGTATGGATTTCGTAGGCAAAATCAATCGGTCCTGAATCTTTGGGAAGGGAACGAACAGCTCCATCTGGGGTAAAGACGTAAATCTCCTCAGCCAGATAGTTTTCCTTAACTGAATCTACAAATTCCTTGGCATCATCGGCCTGATCTTGGAGCTCCATCATCTCCTTAATCCAGTTCATACCAATAGCTGATTCCTTGCTGTTGACCTGCCCCTTGATGCCCTTCTTATAAGCCCAGTGAGCCGCAACCCCGTACTCAGCCACCTCGTGCATGGCCTTGGTCCGAATCTGGAATTCGATCGGTCCTTTTGGCCCATAAACAGTCGTATGGATAGACTGGTAACCATTGGCCTTGCGATTAGCGATATAGTCTTTGAAACGACCAGGCATGGGTTTCCAAAGTTCATGCACGTAACCAAGCATGGCATAAACATCACTTTGGGTATCCAAAATACAACGAATGGCAATCAGGTCATAGATTTCCTCAAACCGTTTTCTCTTGTCCTGCATTTTGCGGAAAATCGAGTAAATATGCTTGGGACGACCGTAAATCTTCCCTTTCAGGTGACGATCCGTCGTATATTCCTCTAATTTTGTGACCACCTCATCCACCAAGGCTTCACGCTCTCTGCGTTTTTCCTTCATCATATGGGTAATCCTGTAGAACTCCGTTGGATTGAGATAACGGAAAGATAGGTCTTCCAACTCCCATTTGACACTGGAAATTCCCAAACGATGGGCAAGTGGAGCATAGATTTCCATGGTTTCTTTGGAAATGCGCTCCTGCTTGTCTTTTCTAAGATGTTTCAGGGTCCGCATATTGTGCAAACGGTCTGACAGTTTGACCAAGATAACACGGATGTCCTCAGACATGGCCATGAGCATCTTGCGATGATTTTCAGCCAACTGCTCCTCGTGAGACTTGTACTTAACTTTACCAAGCTTGGTAACTCCATCGACAATCACGCGCACATCAGGACCAAACTCTCTTTCCAAATCATCCAAGGTCGCATCTGTATCTTCCACCACGTCATGCAAGAAACCACAGGCAACCGTTACAGCATCTAGCTTAAGTTTGGCTAAAATCCCTGCCACTTGGATAGGGTGAATGATATAAGGTTCACCTGATTTGCGGTATTGACCACTGTGGCATTCAACAGCATAGACTAAGGCCTTATGGACAAAAGCAACATCTTCTTTTGATAAATATTTTTGTGTTAGAGCGACAACCTCATCGCCCGTTAAATTCACTTCTTTTGGCATCTCTACTCTCCAATTCTTCCTACCATTTTATCACTTTTTTAAGAATATGAAAACTAGAAAATTCCCTCTCAATCAATCCACATTTCAAAAAACACTGCCAGATTTCTAGCAGTGTTTTGAGTTTCATTTATCTTAGTAGACTGTTTTTTCAGTTTCTACATCGAAGAAGTGTGCTTTGTTCAAGTCAAATCCAAGTTCAACTGTTGCACCTGTTTGCAAGTAGTCACGAGCATCAACTTTGGCAACAAATTCATCTTTACCAACTTGGCAGTAAAGGTGAGATTCTGAACCAAGCAATTCTGATACAGAGATAGTAGCTTTGACAACTGATTCTGGGAATGTTTCAAGGAAAGCAGGTTCTGCATTCACGTCTTCTGGACGGATACCGAAGATCAATTCTTTACCTTCGTAGCCTTTTTCACGAAGAACTTTCAATGCTCCTTCTGGCACTTTCAAACGGAAACCGTCAGAAACAATTTCGCTACCTACCAATTTCACGTTGATGAAGTTCATAGCTGGGCTTCCGATGAATCCTGCTACGAATTTGTTAACTGGGTTTTTGTAAACTTCTTGAGGAGTACCGATTTGTTCTACACGTCCGATAGTACCTGTACCAGCAGGGTTCTTAGTTGCTGACATGATAACGATACGGTCTGCAAGTGTCATCGCTTCTGTTTGGTCGTGAGTTACGTAGATAGTTGTAGCTCCGATACGACGGTGGATTTTAGCGATTTCAGCACGCATAGATACACGAAGTTTGGCATCCAAGTTTGACAAAGGTTCGTCCATCAAGAATACTTTTGCATCACGTACGATCGCACGACCCATGGCAACACGTTGACGTTGACCACCTGAAAGGTCAGCTGGTTTACGATCCAAGAATTCTTTCAAGCCAAGGATTGCTGCTGCTTCTTGTACACGTTTGTCTATGTCTTCCTTGCTGTATTTACGCAATTTCAAACCGAAAGCCATGTTGTCATAAACAGTCATGTGTGGGTAAAGAGCGTAGTTTTGGAATACCATGGCGATATCACGGTCTTTTGGAGCTACGTCGTTGACAACCACGCCATCGATAGATGCAGTACCTTCTGTGATGTCTTCAAGACCTGCGATCATACGAAGAGTTGTTGATTTACCACATCCTGAAGGACCTACGAAAACGATAAATTCTTTGTCTTTGATGTCCAAGTTGAAGTCTTCAACTGAATAGTGTTCGCTGTTTGGATATTTTTTGTAAATATTTTTAAGATTCAATTCTACCATGAGGTGAACTCCTTTTGTCTTTTGATAGTTTTATTATAGATGAAAACGCTTTATATTTCTATGGCAAGGTGACCAAAAAAATAAAAAAGTTCTGTGCAACTTGCACAAAACTTTATAAAATATCTGGTAAAATCAATTGATAACACAGGGTCAGGTCAGTCAATTCCTTCAACTGTAGCCCTGTCAATTCTTCCCATTTATCAATCTTATATTGGAGAGAATTGCGATGCAAGTAGAGTTGCTGGGCTGTTTTTGTTAGGACAGCACTATTTTCCCAAAGGGAGAGAATGATTTCCTGAATCTGGTCTTGATCCAAAATCATCTGGTGCAAGCATTCCTTGATTACCTTCAAATCCACGAGTCTTTCTCCCATACTCCAAAGATAGAGCTGAGAAAAAGTATGAACACCTTGGTGACCCTGACGCCACCAAGTCTTAAATAAATCCCGCTCTGCTTTAATCAAGTCTGATAGGGCTTGATGGCCTGTCTGAGACCAAACCTGGCCTAACATGATTGACAGACGAAGTCCAAAGTCATACTCAACCGCTTCAATCGTATCACTTAAAATAGCTCGTACAGAGGTGTATTTGTCTTGTTGAAGCACGAAAACATAATCCTGAGCTCCGACCTGAATCACCGTCTGACAGTTGGGAAAAAGAGTCCGCATCATATCCAACCAAGAAGCCAGATTTTCCTGCTGAAAATAGGAAAGATGGCAATAAACCAACTGAATCTTTTTAAAAGCTTGCGGTGCCTGTCCCTTGCCCTCAATCAGATAAGAATACCAAGGATTGAGCGAACGAGCCTGCTCCTGCTGGGTCAAAAGCGAAACCAACTGCTTTTCACGCTCACTGAGCCCAGCTTCCTCCAGCAAAATCCACTGCTGAGAAGCTAAAGGGAGAGTGAGATAGCCCTCTTTCTCTACTGGTTGGTCTGAAATCTGAGCCTCAGGAAACCAGTCTTGTAGTTCTTTTGACATCATGTCCTAGCCCTCCACTTTTTGGATGCACCACGAAATCAAGCTCTCAAGACGTTCCAGATTTTCAGTCATATGGAGATATCCCATGACTGCTTCAAAACCTGTGGACATACGGTAAGTTACCACATCGGCATTTTTGGCCTTGGTGTGGCTATTGGTATTGCGACCACGTTTGTAGATTTCTTCTTCTTTTTCCGTCAGGACTTGCTCCTCTAACATAAGGGAAATCAGGCGAGCCTGAGCCTTGGCTGAGACATACTTGGTCGCTTCTTGATGGAGTTTATTGGGTTTGGTCATACCTTTTAGAATGAGGTGACGACGAATATACATAGAATACACCGCGTCCCCCTCAAAAGCTAACGCAATCCCGTTAATGAGATTGACATCAATCACGTGTCCACCTCACTCCATCTTTGGTGTCAAGGAGCTTAATCCCTTGAGCAGCCAATTGGTCACGGATCTGGTCCGCTGTCGCAAAGTCACGATTGGCACGCGCTTCTTGGCGTTTTTGAATCAAGGATTCGATCTCAGCGTCCAAAACTTCCTCAACAAAGACAATTCCAAAGACTTCCAACATATCCGCAAGAGCTTGCTTGACACTTGCGTCATAGTTGCCGGAATTGATCCATTTGGCCATTTCAAAGACTACTGTGATTCCATTTGCCGCGTTAAAATCTTCATCCATAGCTGCTACAAACTTGTCTTTAAAAGCCTGCAACTCTTGAGCATCTACAGTTCCAGAAAATGGTTGCTCATAAGTATTCTTTAGATACTTGAGATTGGTCTCTGCATCACGCACTGCCTTTTCCGTAAAGTTGATAGGCTTGCGGTAATGTTGTGTCGCAAAGAAGAATCGAAGCACTTGCCCATCAAGAGTTTTAAGGGCATCATGTACGGTGATAAAGTTACCCAAGGACTTGGACATCTTGACATTATCGATATTGACAAAGCCATTGTGCATCCAGTAGTTAGCAAAGGTCTTGCCTGTTTTGGCTTCTGACTGGGCAATTTCATTGGTATGGTGAGGAAACTCTAGGTCAGCTCCACCACCGTGAATATCAATGGTGTCGCCCAAAATCTCTGTCGACATGACTGAACACTCGATATGCCAGCCTGGACGACCAGGTCCCCAAGGACTGTCCCAGGAAATCTCGTCTGGTTTTGCAGCTTTCCAGAGGGCAAAGTCTACAGGATTTTCCTTACGAGCCGTTTCTTCATCGGTACGACCTGAAGCACCCAGCTCCAAATCTTCCAAGGTTTTATTAGCCAATTTTGCATAGTTGTGAGATTTTTCCACACGGAAATAGACATCTCCTTGGCTCTCGTAAGCAAAACCTTTTTCAATCAACTCTTCCACAAAACGGATGATGTCAATCATAAACTCCACCACACGAGGATGGCGGGTCGCAGGTTTGACGCCCAAGGCTGTCACATCCTCACGAAAGGCAGCGATGTACTTGTCCGCAACCTCCTGAGGCGTGATACCCTCTTCCTTGGCGCGGTTGATAATCTTATCATCCACATCCGTAAAATTGGAAATATAGGCGACGTCATAACCACGGTATTCAAAATAGCGACGAATCGTATCAAAAGCTACCGTCGAACGGGCATTCCCCACGTGGATATAGTTATACACGGTTGGCCCACAAACATACATCTTGACTTTGCCGTCCTCAATCGGGACAAACTCTCGCAAAACACGAGACATGGTATCGTAAATTTTAATCATGCGGTCCACTCCCTTCTCTATTTCTGACTTTTTCGGCTGAAAACCAGCTCTGCAAAAGGACCAAATTGTCTGAGGCTATCCAGTTGATAAAAGCGCTGCCCTTCCTCTTGGGTAAAGAGGGGAACCCCCTTTCCTAGGATAAGGGGCGCTATCTGAATAATGAGGTGGTCGAAAAGATCCGCATCCAAGAGCGGTCCTACTAAGGAATTACCACCAATCACAAAGACATTTTTGCCTTTGTCAATCTGGCGAACAAAGTCCACCACATCCCCAGCTACTGGCTGGTAATTGCTGACAGGCAGGTTTCTATCATGCGTAAAGACATAGTTTTCCGTAGCTTGATAAAAACTTTCTACATCTTGCAAATCTTGGATTTCCTCAAAGGTCCGCTTGCTCATGATGGTGATATCCATTTGCCTGTAAAAGTCATCATAGCCTGTATCCTCTACAGAACCAAGCTGATGCAGCCAGTCTATCCTGTGCTGGCTGTCTGCCAAGTAGCCATCCATGGTGATACAGCCGTAAAAATATACTGCCATTCTTGTAGTTTCCTTTCTACTTCTGCTTCGCCTTCACTTAGCGGGATAGCCCCAGATGATTAGACCTAAGCTAATCAAAGTATTCAGCAAAATCCTTGCTGGACAAGAAAAATAAGCCAGACAACAGCAATTCCAATCTGCAATAGAACGGTTCATTCTTAAACATTCAAGCGCCTCTCCTGTCTACTTCCCGCTCAAGGTGTCATAGATTTTAATCATAAAATAATAGTAAGGAAAACTAAAATCCGAGAACAGTTAGTTTCATCACTAAGAGTTCAATTGAATTTCAGTCCGAATGTATCTACACTTCGGAATCCCTTGCTCCTTTATCATTCAGATAAACCACCTGAGTCTGTTTGACAAAGCCAATTTTTTCATACAAACGTTTGGCACCTACATTACTATCTTCCACGGCAATCTGAAATTCCTTATCATTCTGCTCAATCAGTTGGTTGACTAGAGATTTTGCTAAGTAGCTTCCATAGCCTTTCCCACGTTCAAGTTCTGATATTGCTAAACCGTAGAAGTAATTCGTATCGCTCGATAAATCAACCGTGCAAGTTCCAATAACCTGACCGTCTTTTAACAAAATATATAGGCGACTTTCTGGATCCTTCAGAGCTTCAGCGACATATCTATCCACAACTTCTCTAGATTCATGTTCCTCTGAAAATGCCTGAAATTTTAACTGACTAATTTGATCCTGATACGAACTATCTGCTAACAAAACTTCAAGATTAGAAAGTTTTGCTAACTGATATGGTCTTCTATCCTTACCTAACCAGGTTTCTGTCTCTTCATCCTCGACCAATCCCCAGTTGCTAACAAAATCAGGATGGCGGTCTAGAAAAACACGCTCTGTCTGAAAAGTGACTGAATGAATCGGAAAAGAAGCTGTTTCTCTCTCAAAACTAGTAAACAATGCACGCGCAATTCCCTGACGGCGATGATCTGGATGAACCAGTATCGTCACTTCTACATCTTGGTCATCTGCATAGACAGTTAATAAACCAACAAGTTCGCCTTTTTCATAATAAAGGAAAAAGGCGGGCATGTTTGGGTCAAAATTAAGCATGTTAGATAGATAAGGATCACGATAGGTACCGTCATAGTTTTGGCAACAGTTAATTAGTTTTTTCGCCTCAGATAGCTCCTCTTGGCTTAACTTGTTTCTTGCTTGAATCATATAGCCATCCTCTACAACCCAGACGATCTGTGACTGGCTTCTTTAGCCTGCTCGAGTTTATTGACGTAGTACTCTCGTTTTTCTTCAACTTCGTGGATAGTCGGTTCATCCTTCTGTCCATGAACTCGGACAATCTTGGCCGGAATACCGACAACCGTCACATCACTAGGTACATCTGCTACGACAACTGCTGCAGCACCGACCTTGGCATTTGCACCAATTTCTACAGGACCAATGACTTGGGCATGGGCTGATATAAGGGCACCCTGACGAACGGTCGGATGGCGTTTGCCAACATCCTTACCAGTTCCACCAAGAGTTACTCCGTGGTAAAGCATAACGCCTTTTTCAACAATCGCTGTTTCCCCAATCACCAGACCAGAACCGTGGTCGATAAAGACACCTGAATCAATCTGAGCACCCGGATGAATCTCAATCTGAGTCCAAAAGCGCCAGAACTGACTGTGCATACGAGCCAGGAGTTTGAAGCCATGCTTCCAGAGAAAATGCGAGAGACGGTGGGCCGCCAAGGCCTTGACACCTGGATAAGTCAGCAAAACCTCCAAAGTGGTGCGGGCCGCTGGATCATTTTCTTTTACGATATCAATGGTTTCGCGCCACCATCCCATACATTTCTCCTTTTCTTATTCTGAATCTTTTGGTGTTTCTGTAATTTCTTTCTTAGGTTTGTGATCCTTGTGATGACGTGGGCGGTGAGGACGCTCTGTTTTTTCACCTTTTTCATCACGTTCAGGTTTTGGAGGACGAGGAAGAAGGGCCTTCATAGAAGCATCCACACGTCCTTTTTCATCAATCTTGATAACCTTAACATCAACTTCATCCCCGATTGCTACCAAGTCTTCGACATTATTGGTACGTGTCCAAGCCATCTCAGAGATATGAACAAGGGCATCTGTCTTATCAAAGAGGTTAACAAAGGCACCAAATTTCTCGATACGAACGACTTTAGCACGGTAAACTTCGTCCACCTTAGCTTCACGGACCAAACCAGCAATAATTTCTTTAGCACGGTTAATAGCATCTTGGTCGCTAGAGTAGATAGACACATTTCCTTCTTCATCGATATCAATCTTAACGCCTGTTTCAGCGATAATCTTGTCGATAGTTTCTCCACCCTTACCGATGACAATCTTAATCTTGTCCACATCAATCTTGATGGTATCAATTTTCGGAGCAGTTGGAGCCAATTCTGGACGAACTTCTGGAATAGTTGCTTCAATCACATCAAGGATTTCAAAACGCGCTTTCTTGGCTTGGGCAAGAGCCTCTGTCAAGATTTCTGCAGTGATTCCTTGAATTTTGATATCCATTTGTAAGGCTGTAATCCCGTCACGAGTTCCTGCAACCTTGAAGTCCATGTCTCCAAAGTGGTCTTCCAAACCTTGGATATCTGTCAAGACTGTGTAGTTGTTTCCATCTGAGATGAGACCCATGGCAATCCCTGCTACTGGTGCCTTGATTGGCACACCACCAGCCATAAGGGCAAGCGTTCCCGCACAGATAGAAGCTTGAGATGAAGAACCATTTGATTCCAAGACCTCAGCTACCAAGCGGATAGCATATGGGAATTCTTCCAAACTTGGCAAGACTTGAGCAAGTGCACGCTCACCAAGAGCACCGTGACCGATTTCACGACGACCTGGCGCACCGTAACGACCAGTTTCCCCAACAGAGTATTGTGGGAAGTTATAGTGGTGCATAAAGCGTTTCTTGTACTCTGGATCCAAACCATCAATGATTTGAGTTTCACCCATCGGAGCCAATGTCAAAACTGAAAGAGCTTGAGTTTGCCCACGAGTAAAGAGACCAGAGCCGTGCACACGAGGAAGGAAGTCAACAACCGCATCCAAAGGACGGATTTCATCGACCTTACGACCATCAGGACGTACCTTGTCTTCTGTGATCAAACGACGCACTTCTGCGTGTTCCATTTGTTCCAAGATTTCAGCCACATCACGCATGATACGGTCAAATTCTTCGTGGTCCGCATATTTTTCTTCGTAAACAGCAGTTACTTGGTCCTTAACTGCTTGAGTTGCGGCTTCACGGGCCAATTTTTCTTCTACTTGGACCGCTTTTTGGAGATCGCTGTTGTATGCTGCGATAATTTCAGCCTGCAATTCAGCGTCCACACGAAGCAATTCTACTTCTGCTTTTTCTTTACCAACTGCTGCAACGATTTCTTCTTGGAAGGCAATCAATTCTTTAACTGCTTCGTGCCCTTTAAGGAGAGCTTCCAGCATGATTTCTTCTGACAATTCTTTAGCACCAGACTCTACCATGTTGATGGCGTGCTTGGTACCAGCTACTGTCAATTCAAGAAGAGAATGCTCTGCCTGTTCTTGCGTAGGGTTGATGATGATTTGACCATTCACATAACCCACTTGGACACCAGCGATTGGACCATCAAATGGAATATCTGAAATGGAAAGTGCCAATGATGAACCAAACATAGCTGCTATTGGTGCAGAAGCATTTTCATCATAAGAAAGCACGGTGTTGATGACTTGGACTTCGTTACGGAAACCTTCCGCAAACATAGGACGGATTGGACGGTCAATCAAACGCGCTGTCAAAGTCGCATCTGTTGAAGGACGTCCTTCACGTTTCATAAAGCCACCAGGAAACTTCCCAGCTGCATACATTTTTTCTTCGTAGTTGACTTGAAGCGGGAAGAAATCCCCAGTTGCCATTTTTTTAGACATCACGGCCGCAGTCAAGACAGTTGACTCACCATAACGCACGACAACAGAGCCATTTGCTTGCTTAGCAACCTGACCAGTCTCTACAATTAACTCACGACCCGCAAAAGTCGTTTGAAACACTTGTTTTGTCATTTTAATCCCCTTTGGATTGATAATATTATACGTCTTGCCTACAAAGATCAAGATACCAAGGACGTCAAAAGCAAAGTAAAAATAGGAAACTGACGAAGTCTTCGATGAATACAAGACAGTTTATCTGTTTTACACAGAGTTGTAGGCATGTTCAGCTTTCAAGATACAAATCATTAGAAAGGTTTGATGCTAAAGCATCTAATCCTTTCACGCTAACCGCTATTAGGCGATTAGCTAAATGCTTTACTAACTCTCACGTCAAATAACATCGATTTGACTCGTTCGTGTCGCTCAAACTAAATACTGAAAAGAACAAATTATGAAAAAATTTCTGTCATAAAATTGAGAATCGACAAAGCATTTGAAATTTTAATACCCTCATCTTTGTATCAAGTACGTACAGAGTTTATTTTATCATATTTTTCTTAAAAAGTGCGGTCTTTACCATTAAAAAGGAACCATTCCCCTCACCTGAGAAGAATGGTTTGCTTTTTATTATCCTAGAGACTGGTGATTAAACAAGGCATGAGTTGCTTGGTGGATATATTTTGCTGTTTCAGCATTGTTCATAGTGTAGAGATGCACACCGGCAACATCTTGAGTTACCAAGTCCACGATTTGATCCACTGCATAGGCAAGTCCTGCTGCTCTGAGCGACTCAGGGTCATGCTCATACTTGTCTAAGATGGCTTTAAACTTGCGTGGAAGATGGATATTCTCACAAGTCTTCAAGAGACGGAGAGCCTGATTTCGATTCAGAATTGGCATAATCCCTGCATGAATGGGAACATCAATCCCAGCTAAGATGCACTTGTCTTGGAAATCATAGAAGCGCTCATTGTCAAAGAAAAGCTGAGTTACAAGGCTCGAGCAGCCTGCATCTACTTTCTTCTTGAGATTTTGGATATCTGAAATCTGATTTGGCGAATCTGGATGCCCTTCTGGATAGCAAGCTCCAATAATATCAAAGTGAGGGGCTTGTTCCTTGATGAACTCAATCAAGTCGGTTGCGTACCGGAAATCTTTCTGTGGCTCTACATCTGGAATGATATCCCCACGAAGAGCCAAGATTTTCTGCACCCCAACCTTGTCCAAGTCAGCAATGGTTTCAGCAACTTTGTCCTTGGTCAAATAGATGGCTGGCAAGTGAGCAATAGTCGGAATCGCTAAGTCATTTTGGATAAAGTTGGCCAAACGGACCGTCGTTTCCTTGATATTAAATTTATTATTGCTGGCAGTTACACTGATAAAGTGGGGAGCCAACTCCTGCATATCTTGAAGAGCAGAAATAATGTTATCATTACCCACTGCTGGGTTTGGAGGGAACACTTCAAATGAGAGTGACGGTGTTTGGCGTGACATAGTCATTATCCTTTTCTAGTTGATTTTTTCGTTAGCTGGATTCCTAGAATTCAAGTGAAACGGGTAGATTTACCAAGCAGCGCTTCTTGAGAAATCCTATCTTACAATTTCTCACGCGCAGCTTTCGCTGCTTCCACAAGGCGGATCAAGCTTTCTTTTGTTTCTGGAATACCGCGTGTTTTCAAACCACAGTCAGGGTTGATCCAAACTTTCTTGCTTGGCACTTTAGCAAGGATGGCTTCGATTGTATTGTCGATTTCGCCTTCATTTGGCACACGAGGTGAGTGGATATCGTAAACCCCAGGTCCCACTTCTGTTTGGAAGTTTTTCGCTTTGAGTTCGTCCAAGATTTCAAGGTTTGAACGGCTAGCTTCAAAGGAAATAACATCTGCATCCATGTTGTCGATAGCTGGGATGATATCTGTAAATTCTGAGTAACACATGTGAGTGTGGATTTGTGTGTCTGGCGCTACTGTTGAGTGTACCAAGCGGAAGGCAGGAATAGCCCAGTCAAGGTAGTCTTCGTACCAGTCGCTACGACGGAGTGGCAATTTCTCACGAAGAGCAGCCTCGTCGATTTGGATAATCTTCACGCCAGCAGCTTCAAGGTCAAGAACTTCATCCTTGATAGCAAGAGCGATTTGAAGAGTAGAATCCTTGATAGAGATGTCTTCACGTGGGAATGACCAGTTGAGGATGGTAACAGGTCCAGTCAACATACCTTTAACAGGTTTGTTTGTACGGCTTTGTGCATAGCTAGACCATTTAACAGTGATAGGGTTAAGACGAGTTACATCACCCCAGATGATTGGTGGTTTAACCCCACGCATACCGTATGACTGTACCCAACCATTTTTAGAGAAGAGGTAACCTGACAAGTTTTGACCGAAGTACTCAACCATGTCGTTACGCTCAAATTCACCGTGAACAAGGACATCAAAGTCGATATCTTCTTGCCATTTGATCCATTCATCGATCGTTTCAGCAAGGAAAGCATCGTACTCTTCTTGAGACAATTCACCTTTACGGTAAGCCAAACGTTTAGCACGAACTTCTTTAGTTTGAGGGAATGAACCGATAGTTGTTGTTGGAAGAGCTGGAAGTTTGAAAGCTTCTTCTTGAATAGCTTCACGTTCTGCAAAGGCTGGCAAACGAGTGTAGTCTGCGTCTGTCAAATCAGCGATACGAGCACGAAGTTCCGCATTTTCACCCACACGCTCAGTCGCAAAGAGTTCTTTGTTGGCTGCAAGCGCTTCTTCACCTTGACCATTGCGGATAGCATCCAAATCACGAATCTCATCCAATTTTTCAACTGCAAAGGCAAAGTGATTCAAGATTGCTGGTTCAAATTCTTCATTAGCTGTTGTAAATGGTACATGAAGAAGTGAGCATGAGCTTGTCAAGACAATGTTTTCAGCTGGGATTTGCTCAAGAACAGCCAAACTCTTTTCGTAGTTGTTACGCCAGATGTTTTTACCATTGACAATACCTGCATAAAGAGTCTTGTCAGCTGGGAAGCCACCTTTAACCAATTCAAGAGTTTTCTTACCTTCAACGAAATCAAGACCGATAGCATCTACTGGCAAGTTTACAAGGTCAGCATAAACGTCACGAACATCTCCGAAGTAAGTTTGAAGCAAGACTTCAAGACCTTTTTTGTCAGCCAAAAGTTTGTTGTAGAGGTTCAAGAAGAGATCTTTTTCTTCGGCTGTCAAATCTTTTACAAGAGCCGCTTCGTCCAATTGGATGCGAGTCGCACCAAGTTCTGCCAATTTAGCAAAAACTTCTTGGTAAGCAGCAACTAAGCTGTCTACAAAGTCTTCTGCTTTCACGCCTTCTTCAAAGTCTGACAATTGAAGGAAAGTGAATGGACCTACAAGAACTGGACGAGTGTTCAATCCAAGTTCTTTTGCTTCTTGGAACTCATCAAAGATTTTGTGACCTGCAAGTTTGACTTGAGTGTCTTTTTCAAATTTAGGAACGATGTAGTGGTAGTTGGTGTTGAACCATTTCTTCATTGGAAGGGCGCGAACGTCTCCTTTTTCTCCTTGGTAACCACGACCCAAAGCGAAGTATCGCTCAAGGTCAGACAAGTCCAAGTTTTGAACTGAAGCAGGTACCACGTTGAAAAGGAAAGCTGCATCTAGGAAGTTGTCATAGTGAGAAAAGTCATTTGATGGAATTTCAGTGATGCCTTTTTCTTTGACAATGTTCCAGTGTTTAGCACGCAAATCTTTTGCGGCCGCCAAGAGTTCTTCTTCTGAGATTTCTTTTCTAAAGTATTTTTCAGTTGTAAATTTTAATTCGCGGAATTCGCCCAAACGAGGGAAACCGATGATTGTAGTTGACATGATGTGTCCTCCAAAATTTGTTGTTGAAACTATCTTAACAGAAAAGAAATCATCTGTATAATTGTAAAAAATTAGGCTTTGATATAGTTTGAAACTATATCTCTGTTTTAGACAAAAGAAAAAGACTTGAGACAAATGCCTCAAATCCTTTGTGTAGCTTGTTTTTTAACAATATTTCAGTTAGGCTCTTCAAACGCGTTATTAGTAATTCTTATAAGTGACTATGGCTTGTTATTGGAAAAGACTATAGGTTGATTCCCTTCTCTCGGAGATTGTCCAGACACTCCTCAAAGTAGGCAGCATCGTGCTCCTTGTAAATAGGGCTCGTCAAAGTCTCCTCAGGTAAATCCTCATAAGAAGGACAAATCTTACCACGATAGTTTTTATCCAACCACTCTTGACTGACATTATAGCCACGACGAGCCATTTCCTTCATAATCAAATCATGGTAGGCAAATAGCTGGTAAGGCGAGTGGGTAAAGACATAGTCAACCGTCGTATGCTTTCTGCCCCAGCCATTGCCACGCAGGGCACAACACTCTCGATGTTGCCCCAAGAGTTGAGGACGAGGAAGTTGTGAAATCAAAGCCTCATGCCAAAGTCTCATGGGAGTCTCCTTTCAGCAAAGTCGAATGTTGCAAGTAGGTATTTGGGTAGCGATCAAGCAAGTCTCTAGTCTTAGTGATCAAGTCTTCCTTAAAAGCCTGACCAAAGCGGTAGCGATCAAGCAAGAGCATGTAGTCCTTGCGCTCAGCATCTGTCGCTTTCTTTTTGAAATAGCCCCAAATATGCTGAAAGGCATTGCAAACCTGACCCCTGTGTTCTGGAATCTGGCAGGCACGGTCAATCATCTCCTGAACCTGACTCACCTCCACCTCTTCATTCTTCAAGTATTGGCGAATCTCATTGTATATATTACTAGAATGACTCAAAACGAGGTATTTGTTTCTCGCCCAGAGTTGCTGGCAAAGGGCACGTTGGTTATTATTCATAATTGACATTATACCATGTTTGGATTCAGAAATATCTATTCCTACTTTATAATCTTATAAAATTGCCTTTTTTAAAGCCGCTTGAAGTTCTTCATCTACTGCGTAGATATAGAGTCCATTTACTCCTCTTGTAAGTAAAACATTTAATTCATTTTTTAAAAGATCTTCACCAAAATTTTTCATTTCACCATTTTCGAGTTTCCTATTTTGAACTGCTCCTTTATTTTTACTAGCAGAGATATCAAACATAATTTTACCATCTCTATATTTAACCGATGGACCAATAATGACTCCAGCATAATTCAAATCAAAACCTTGCACAGTAAAAGTGGATCCTACTTCATCAATTGTTTGGGGTTGCTCTATCCAAGATAATTTTGCGTCTTTCTTCTCTGGCTTTATTTGTTGATTCCAAGGAGCCTTCCAGTCGCCGATTTCAACAAACCATTTTGGTCTAGCTTGCTTCTTTTTTTCTTCAACATAAGGCCAATCATATGTTGCAACTAATCTAGAAATACCTAGTTTTTGATCTTTATTCTTTAACTTAATAGCTTTTTGTAGTTCCAAAGGAGAATCAAAAAGTCTAATATCATATTGCTTATCTTTTGTTAATTTTTTGATTTCACAATCATCAATAATACTTCTAATCCAATTGACAGTTTCAGGATTTGCTTTTATTCTCATTTGATTACGTAATTCAATTAAATTTCCTTCCAGATTAGCCTCATGCTCCAATTCAAAAAATGTATTATCAGTCCATATTTGAGATTTATTCATAATCTGTTTATCATCATAAACCAAAACAACTACTTTCGACTGTGCTAATAAATCATTTAAATGATTTCCTCCAAGATATGCTTGATTTTTCGCGGTAAGCAGTAAATGCCCCTCGTCAACTATAACCACTCCTGCTTTAATCCTTTCTTTTCTCAAGGCATTTAAAAATTGAGTAGGCTTCATCGCTACTTCCAAAGTAGAACCACTATTCCAATTTAGTTTTCTTTCAATTTCTTTATATACACTTAATTGATTATTATGATTTACAACAAGATTAATGTAATTATTATCTTTAATAAATGAAATATCTTCAGAATTTAATAAATCATCTACCAACGAACTCATTAAAACTGTTTTCCCTGCTCCAGCTTCTCCTTTAACTAGGATAAGAGTCCCTTCTTGACCTTTACTAATAGAAGCAATTATTTTATTAATAATAGTATTTTTAGCTTCGATTTGTTCTTCAGTTAATTTATGAAAGGGAGATGCTTTAAAAATTGCTGAATTTCGAACAATACTCTCAATCGGAAATAAAGACTGATTCCTTTTTCTCAGTGAACGCCAAATTTTTGAAAAAATTGAATCTAATTCGTTGGATGTATAATATTCATTTTGAGGATTTTCTTTTCTATTTTGTACTCTTATAACATTACCAACACTTGAAAGATAAAGCATTAAACGATTTTCTATGTCCAGAGTTAAAGACTTATTAAAATGATTGTGACCAATTATAAACATCTTCGTTGTCGAAGATGTTGCAAAATCTCTCCAATCATCTCTGTTTTCTTTCTTTATATCATCTGTTAAGTGTTGACTAGTTCGTCGAATTATATTAGCTGTTTCTCCTACATATACACTAAATTGGTTATTCTTCTCATCGTTAACAATATAAACAACTGGATAATCAAATAAAAATTTTATATCATTTTTATTTTCACTAGATTTAAGCTGACTTTTAAGATTTACCAGTGAACTGCTTGAATACTTTATCTCTCTTACAATTGGACTTTTTATTTTAACCATTATTTCTCCAACTCAGTATATTTTTTATTATTCCCTTTACTTAGCTTTACAGGATATTTCCGATTATTATCAACTAATTTATCTTCAATAATCTTTTCTACATCTAACTGTAAATTATCTGCCAACATAAAGCTATAAATTAGAACATCAGCTAGTTCCTCTTTTATTCTTCCCAATGATTTGCTGGTGACCTCTTTGGACTCCTTCCATTGAAATAATTCCAAAAGTTCACTCGCTTCGATTGAAATTGAAATAGCTAAATCTTTTTCATTATGAAATTTTCTCCAATCACGATCATCTCGAAATTTATTAATTTTATCAATTGTTGATTTCATTTTAATTCTCCAATGTAAATCTACTAATATATAGTATAACATGAATCCGTTTTATAAATGTTATAAAAATAATAAAAAAGAAGGATTTACTCCTTCTCTGTGAGCACTATTCAATTTCAATCACTTATTTAGTTAGAATTTCTATTAATTCCTCATCATTAAGTGATTTATTATCACTGAACCTAATTGAATTATCAAAATATGCTTCATAGTATTCTGGCGATATTAATGTCATGTCTAAGATGTAGCTTTTATCTTTATCCTTTTGATAATTTGCTACTATCTCTGATTCTCGTAATTCTTTTTGAGATTTTGGTGTACCATTTGTCCTTTGATACTTTTCCATCAACTGCAAGTGTTGAAAAATGACTGAAATATATCTAGAAGGATTTACTAGAAATCTTTTACTTACAACAAACTTCGGAACTAAGATAAGAAGTTCCTCTACACCATTTTCATTAGGAGCAAGGACATACTGGCTTTCAAAGGTAGCCCACTTATGATTATCAACATCCCAATAATCAAAATGTTGTACTTCTTCACTAATTTTTAAACCATGTAATTTAGCTTGTTCTAAAGAATATAGAACCAATTCCTTTTTTAATAAGCTTACCAATAAATCAGACATCCTATCTTCTGAAAATTTCTTTACAAAGATTGGCATCGTCATTGGAGTCAGTAATTTTTCTTTAATTTTATCTACTGACTTATAGACATATCCGAAAAATTGATCAAGCATCTGCATTGAAACGCCTGTCCCTTTAGACTTATTCGAAGAATAGCCAAAGTGGATAGCATTACATTCTTTAGAGTGTGAAAATAGTTGCAATGCACCTGCTTTATTACCTAAACCGTAGATTCTATATACTGTTTTTACAAAATCATTAGCAATATTCCTAAACTGATCTGGTAAAAGCAATGGATCTACAAACAATCTAACATCCTTTGATGTATCTATATCAACAAAATCTAATCCTACTTGGATTGATTCTCTATTTAATAAGTTTGATATTCTTATAATATGTACCTCTTTTTTCTATATTTTGTAGAAAAAAGAAAATTATCAAAATGAGATTTACATTTCTTTTATTTAGTGTTAGAATAAAAGAGAATTTTTGAAATAGTGCTCATATTGCATTTTGAAATTCACCATCTCTAACTAGTCGTCAGCGCCCACTGACGTCTTTTTTCTACAATTCATATTATACCAAACAAAAACAAAAAAGCAATATTGTTTTCTATATATAGTGTTGATTTTTTCGAAAAACACAATATATAGTGCAATATTTTTAAAAAAGACTATAAAAACTAATCTTTTTCTTATTAACTTTCAACATTTAGGCATTAAATAAACTATTGATTCTATCCAGAATTTAAACAACTTATTTATTAACTATTATTTATTTCTCTACAATTTTGTTAATATATAAATTATCCACGAAACCACAAAAATCCCCTTAGAAATCCGCTTCTAAGGGGTTGTCTTTATCCTGCTGCTTGGGCTGGTTCTGCTGGTTTGGTCTTTTTATCTTTCTTGCTACTAGTGATGAGACGGCGCTTGCTATCTCGGATGCTATTGAGTTCCTTGAGGAGTTGAGTCAGGTGTTCCTTTTCAGGGTAGGCTTCTGCACTGGCGGCGGTATAACGCATAAAGAGGTCGTAGCTGGTTGAAAGTTCGGTACGGAGTTGTCTGGTCTTGCCGACTTCCTTGGCAGACTTAGAAGCACGCGCCTTACTTTCCACTTGGTCATATTCCTCTTGAGCATTGACCACCGCCTTCAGCATAGGAGTTAGTCCTAGACTGGTCACTGCTTCATGATAAGGTGTTTCACTAAGTGTTTTGAGAAGGCTCTTGATTTCTGCCGTTTCCACATCGTTGCTGTGCTTAGTGATGTCCTTATATTTGGCAAAGACTGGTTTCAGAGTCTCATGAGCTTCCTTGAGCTTGGCATCCTTAATCTTAGCAAATCCTCTATGAAGAGTAAAGAGCCCGACCAAGGCACTATCACGATTGCGATCGACTTCTGTCAGATTACTAGACTCTTTCGTCTCCACCACTGCAAGTTGAGCTTGAAAATCATCTAGCTTAGTCTTGAAGGGTTCCAAATGTTTGGCATACATGCCCTCATCCTTGTTTGCCTTAGAAAAAGTTGCCAGACTTTGATGAGTATCCATCATTAGGCTTTCAAACTCACGGTTAGTAAAGTTACTATAACTAAGTGGGCGAATAGCGTATGTTTTTGTCATGATGATATCCTTTCTATTTAACAAATCATTTTGTTTTTTCTTTATCAAACCAAGACTGGATTAGTTCTGGAAGATAGACCTGTTTTTGATCTGTTTTTACAATGCTTCCTTGTCTACCATGTTGAATCAAAGGTCTATCCTTAAATACAAAGACTTGAAACAATGCACAGACCAAAAATAGAAGCCCCCATGAAGGAAGTGTCGATAGCATACTCTCCTCATCATCTTTAACTTTCTTCATCAATTTTCTCCTTTAAGTTAATACACTCATTCTAACAGTTTCCCAAACCATTTTAACTCCCATCCGCTCAACTGTCATTATTTCCATCTAAAATGTACTTTTCAGGACAAATCAGACATTTCCAAATTAAAAAATCCCTATCTCACTAGACATACATTTCGTTCATCAGATAGAGACTCTTACTATTTTTCGATTTTAGCCTTTCTAGCTTTAGAATACATATAAACTTTAGCGAATACGACTATTCGAAAGCTAGAAGGCCTCAAAACTTTCGTAGATAAGCTATTCGAAGGTTATAATACTTTTAAATTTATGGAATGACAATTGTTCTAAACATAGAATACATTTAAACTTTAGGAAGGAGACCTGTTCTAAGTCTCGAAGGCCTGTATTTCCATCTATTTCTCAACAAAAGACTCATTCCCCCTTTCTCCTCCAAAATATGGTATAGTAGAACTATACTATCTATGAGGAGTTTACATGTCACAGGATAAACAAATGAAAGCTGTTTCTCCCCTTTTACAACAAGTTATCAACATCTCATCGATTGTCGGTGGGGTTGGGAGTTTGATTTTCTGTATTTGGGCTTATCAGGCTGGGATTTTACAGTCTAAGGAAACCCTCTCTGCCTTTATCCAGCAGGCAGGTATCTGGGGGCCACCTCTCTTTATCTTTTTACAGATTTTACAGACTGTAGTCCCTATCATTCCAGGAGCCTTGACCTCGGTGGCTGGTGTCTTTATCTACGGTCACATCATCGGGACAATCTACAACTATATCGGCATCGTGATTGGCTGTGCCATCATCTTTTATCTGGTGCGCCTCTATGGAGCTGCCTTTGTCCAGTCCGTCGTCAGCAAACGTACCTATGACAAGTATATCGGCTGGTTGGATAAGGGCAATCGTTTTGACCGTTTCTTTATCTTTATGATGATTTGGCCCATTAGTCCAGCTGACTTTCTCTGTATGCTGGCTGCCCTGACCAAGATGAGCTTCAAGCGCTATATGACCATCATCATTCTGACCAAGCCCTTTACCCTCGTGGTTTATACCTACGGTCTGACCTATATTATCGACTTTTTCTGGCAAATGCTTTGACATGTAAAAAATCCGTTTGGTTTCCCAAGCGGATTTTGTGCTTTATTTTGAAACTTCTTTTGCAAGGACAAAGTTCCCAAGTGTGGCAGAACCATTTCCTGCGACTGCTGGAGTCACGATATAGTCACGCACATCAGGTACTGGTAGGTAACCATTGAGAAGAGCTGTAAATTTCTCACGGACACGGTCCAGCATGTGTTGTTGAGCCATGACCCCTCCACCAAAGACAATCACGTCTGGGCGGAAAGTCACTGTCGCATTAACCGCAGCTTGAGCGATATAGTAGGCTTGAACATCCCAAACAGGGTTGTTGAGTTCAATATTTTCCCCACGAACACCTGTACGAGCTTCCAAACTTGGACCAGCTGCATAACCTTCCAAACATCCCTTATGGAAAGGACAAACACCCTTAAATTCTTTTTCAATATCCATTGGGTGTCTAGCCACATAGTAATGACCCATCTCAGGGTGACCGGCACCACCGATAAACTCACCACGTTGGATAACACCTGCACCGATACCTGTACCGATTGTGTAGTATACCAAGTTTTCGATACGGCCACCAGCATTGTTACGGGCAACTACTTCACCATAAGCAGAGCTGTTTACGTCTGTAGTGAAGTACATTGGCACGTTGAGGGCACGACGAAGGGCACCAAGCAAGTCCACATTTGCCCAGTTTGGTTTTGGAGTCGTTGTGATAAAGCCATAAGTTTTTGAGTTTTTATCAATATCAATCGGACCAAATGAACCAACTGCAAGACCAGCAAGATTATCGAATTTCGAGAAGAACTCGATGGTTTTATCGATTGTTTCGATTGGAGTTGTTGTTGGAAATTGTGTTTTTTCCACAACGTTAAAGTTTTCATCACCGACAGCACAGACAAACTTTGTACCGCCCGCTTCCAAGCTTCCATATAATTTTGTCATGATAAACCTCTTGTTTTTATTTTCTTTATTATAGCATATTTCGAAAGTCTAAATTTCTCTATTTTTTAGATTTTCCTCTGTAAATCTTACCATTCAAGCAAAAACGAACAAACATGTCATTTGTTCGTTTTCATTTTGAGAGGATTAATTAGATTTTCACTTCAATAACGGCATCTCCCTTCGCAACTGAACCTGTTGCGACTGGAGCTACTGAAGCGTAGTCAGCTGTGTTTGTAACGATAACCATTGTTGTATCGTCAAGTCCAGCTGCAGCGATTTTGTTTGAGTCAAATGTTCCAAGAACATCGCCAGCTTTAACCTTGTCACCTTGGGCAACTTTTTGTTCGAAACCTTCACCGTTCATTGTTACAGTGTCGATACCAACGTGGATCAAAACTTCAGCACCATTAGTTGTTTTCAAACCAAAGGCATGTCCTGTTGCAAAGGCGATTGAAACTTCAGCATCAGCTGGTGCATAAACCACACCTTGGCTTGGTTTCACAGCGATACCTTGTCCCATAGCTCCACTTGAGAAGACTGGGTCATTGACATCAGCAAGAGCGACAACGTCACCGACGATAGGAGTTACAAGTGTTTCATTTTGAAGAGCTGCTGGCGCAACTTCTTCTTTTTCTTCAGCTACTTCAGCTTGTTTTGCAGATGGAGTTGCGTCTACTTCATCCTCGTAACCAAACATGTAAGTAAGGGCAAAACCAAGGGCAAATGATACAGCTACCATAAGAAGGTATTGAGCAAGTTGTCCGTTACCGATGTAAAGCATTGTACCAGGGATGATGGTGATACCATTACCAGTACCAGCAAGTCCAAGGATTGAAGCCAATCCACCACCGATTGCACCAGCAATCAATGAAAGGAAGAATGGTTTACGGAAGCGCAAGTTCACCCCGAAGATAGCAGGCTCTGTAATACCGAGGAAGGCAGAAAGAGCAGCTGGGAAAGCAAGTGTTTTTAGTTTTGGATTTTTCGTTTTAATACCAACCGCAACAGTCGCAGCACCTTGCGCTGTCATAGCAGCTGTGATAATAGCGTTGAATGGGTTAGCATGGTCAGCAGCAAGCAATTGAACTTCAAGCAAGTTGAAGATGTGGTGCACACCTGACACGACGATCAATTGGTGAACCCCACCGATCAAGAAACCACCAAGACCAAATGGTAAGCTAAGGATCGCTTTTGTAGCGATAAGGATGTAGTTTTCAACGACGTGGAAGACTGGTCCAATGACAAAGAGTCCAAGGATAGACATGACCAAAAGTGTCACGAATGGCGTTACCAAGAGGTCAATCACATCTGGAACAACCTTGCGGACAGCTTTTTCAAATTCAGCTCCGACAACCCCGATGATGAAGGCTGGAAGAACGGAACCTTGCAAACCAACAACAGGGATGAAACCAAAGAAGTTCATAGCTGTTACTTCACCACCTGAAGCAACTGCCCAAGCGTTTGGAAGCGAGCCAGAAACAAGCATCATACCAAGAACGATACCAACGGCTGGATTTCCACCGAATACACGGAAGGTTGACCACACAACCAAACCTGGCAAGATGATAAAGGCTGTATCTGTCAAGATTTGCGTGTAAGTTGTCACATCAGCTGGAAGTGTCATTCCAAGAGCAGTCAATAGACCACGCACACCCATGAAAAGACCTGTTGCTACGATAACTGGGATGATTGGAACGAAAACGTCACCGAAAGTACGGATAGCACGTTGGAACCAGTTCCCTTGTTTGGCAGCTTCTGCTTTCATATCATCTTTAGATGATGTTGGCAAACCAAGGGCAACAACTTCATCGTACATTTTGTTAACTGTACCTGTACCAAAGATGATTTGGTATTGACCTGAGTTAAAGAAAGCACCTTGAACTTTTTCCAAGTTCTCAATCACTTCTTTATTGATTTTTCCTTCATCTTTGACCATGACACGAAGACGAGTCGCACAGTGGGCAACACTGTTGACATTTTCACGTCCGCCCAAGGCATCGATGACTTTTTTTGCAATTTCCTGATTGTTCATTTGCAAAAATCTCCTTATATAAAATTTTGTTCTTGTTTGAAAGCGATTTTATCCGCCCTTACGACTATTATTTTATCATGTTTTAAAAATATGTCAAGCGTTTTGCAGAAAAATATTCTATCCACTTAGTGGACACGCTTTAGATTGATTGTTTTTGACTATTTTATCAGGTATTCCTTGAAAAAATAAGTTTATAATCATGATTAAAAAGGCTTTGATTTCATTATCTTTCATATTTTCGTAAAAAGTTGATTGATTTTCTGGTTTTGATTTATGATAAACGTTTGACAGTTTTTTCTCTTTTTTAACATAAAAGACTTGCATTTTTTATCGAAAACGGTTACTATTAGAAGTGATAAGATTTTTGGAGGAATGAATGAATGGAATGGACTACTGAGCGTCGTTACAGACTTTATCAAGATTGGACGCAAGAAGAAATTCAAAATATAAAGGAAAATATGTCTCAATCTCCATGGCATACTCATTACCATGTTGAGCCAAAAACAGGACTTCTCAACGATCCAAATGGCTTTTCCTACTTTGATGGGAAGTGGGTTGTTTTTTATCAAAACTTTCCTTTTGGTGCAGCCCACGGTTTGAAATCTTGGGTGCAGTTGGAAAGTGAGGACTTGGTTCACTTCACAGAAACTGGAGTCAAAGTTTTGCCTGATACTCCATTAGATAGCCACGGTGCCTACTCTGGTTCTGCCATGCAGTTTGGCGATAACTTGTTCCTATTTTATACAGGAAATGTCCGTGATGAAAACTGGGTCCGTCACCCTTACCAGATTGGGGCTTTGATGGACAAGGATGGCAAGATTACAAAGATTGACAAGATTTTGATTGACCAGCCTGCTGACTCAACTGACCACTTCCGCGATCCGCAAATTTTTAACTTTAAAGGTCAATACTATGCTATCGTCGGTGGACAGGACTTGGAGAAAAAAGGATTTGTCCGTCTCTATAAGGCTGTAAATAACGACTACACAAACTGGCAAGCAGTTGGCGACCTTGACTTTGCTAACGACCGTACTGCCTATATGATGGAATGTCCAAATCTGGTTTTTGTAGAGGAGCAACCTGTTCTTCTCTACTGTCCACAAGGATTGGATAAGAAAGTTCTAGACTACGATAATATCTATCCAAATATGTATAAGATTGGGGCTTCCTTTGACCCTGACAATGCCAAAATGGTAGATGTGTCTCAACTTCAAAACATGGACTATGGTTTCGAAGCCTATGCAACTCAAGCCTTCAACGCTCCTGATGGACGTGCTCTAGCTGTTAGCTGGCTTGGCTTGCCTGATGTTTCATATCCATCTGACCGTTTTGACCACCAAGGAACCTTCTCTTTGGTCAAAGAACTCACTATCAAAGACGGCAAACTCTACCAATACCCAGTCGCAGCTGTTAAAGACCTTCGTGCTTCTGAAGAAGCCTTCTCAAATCGTGCCCAAACTAAGAACACTTACGAACTTGAACTCAGCTTGGAAGCTAATAGCCAGAGCGAGATTGTCTTACTAGCTGATCAAGAAGGCAAGGGACTTTCCATCAACTTTGACCTTGTAAATGGTCAAGTGACAGTAGATCGTAGCCAAGCTGGTGAACAGTACGCCCAAGAATTTGGGACAACTCGTTCTTGCCCAATCGATAACCAAGCTACTACTGCTACGATTTTCATCGATAACTCTGTCTTTGAAATTTTCATCAATAAAGGAGAAAAAGTATTTTCCGGTCGTGTCTTCCCACATGCGGACCAAAATGGCATCCTGATTAAATCTGGAAACCTAACTGGAACTTACTATGAATTAGATTATGGTCGCAAAACTAACTGATGTCGCCAAACTTGCAGGCGTCAGCCCTACTACCGTTTCTCGGGTTATCAATAAAAAAGGCTATTTATCAGAGAAAACCATTCAAAAGGTCAATGAAGCCATGCGGGAATTGGGCTATAAACCCAACAACCTAGCTCGCAGTCTACAAGGAAAATCAGCTAAGTTAATCGGCTTGATTTTCCCAAATATTTCCAATGTTTTCTATGCAGAATTGATTGATAAACTGGAACACCAACTCTTCAAAAATGGTTACAAGACCATCATCTGCAACAGTGAGCACGATTCTGAGAAGGAACGCGAATACATCGAAATGTTGGAAGCCAATCAGGTGGACGGCATCATTTCTGGTAGTCACAACTTGGGAATCGAAGACTACAATCGCGTGACGGCGCCGATTATTTCCTTTGACCGAAACCTGTCTCCAGACATTCCTGTTGTCTCTTCTGACAACTATGCTGGTGGGATTCTTGCTGCCCAGACCTTGGTTAAGACAGGTGCCCAGTCTATCATCATGATTACAGGGAATGACAATTCCAATTCGCCAACTGGACTACGCCACGCTGGTTTTGCTTCTGTACTCCCCAAAGCTCCTATTATCAATGTTTCCAGTGACTTTTCTCCTGTCAGAAAAGAAATGGAAATCAAGAATATCTTGACTCGACAAAAGCCAGATGCCATCTTTGCTTCAGATGATTTGACAGCTATTCTGGTCATTAAAATCGCTCAAGAACTGGGCATTTCTGTCCCTGAAGAGCTCAAGGTCATCGGCTATGATGGGACTTACTTTATCGAGAACTACTACCCTCAACTGGCGACCATCAAGCAACCCTTGGAAGAGATTGCCTGCCTCACTGTTGACCTTCTCTTACAAAAGATCGAAGGCAAGGAAGTCGCAACAACAGGCTACTTCTTACCAGTCACCCTATTACCAGGAAAAAGTATTTAAATACAAGAAAACTCAGACCAATTGGTCTGAGTTTTTTTATGATCTTAAATTTTCTAAATAACGCTGGGCTGTCTCTAGGTTAAAGGTTTTATCTGCGATGAGGCGCTCTACTAGGGGAGCTACCTCAGATTCACTAGCACCTGCGAGAAGTGCCAAGGATTTGGCCTGCAATTTCATGTGGCCTTGCTGGATGCCTGTACTCACCAAGGCTTTGAGGGCCGCAAAGTTTTGTGCAAGCCCGATAGATACGATAATCTGGGCTAATTCTTTGGCAGAAGGATTTCCCAGTAATTCATGACTGAGGGCTACACGAGGGTTGAGACCGATAGAGCCACCCTTGGTCGCTACAGGCATGGGCAGAGTCATCTCACCTACCAATTCTTCTCTTTCAAGGTCCAGTGTCCAGCGACTAAGACCTTGGTAGCGTCCATCTCGACTGGCAAAAGCATGGGCCCCTGCCTCAATGGCACGCCAGTCATTACCAGTAGCAATCAAAATGGCATCAATACCATTAAAAATCCCTTTATTATGAGTAGCAGCTCGGTAAGGATCAGCCTGGGCAAACTGACTAGCCAAAGCTATTTTCTCCGCAATCTCCCGTCCTTGCTCCTTTTGGCGACTCAAGTAGCGAAAGGCGATACGACAGCTTGCCGTCACCAGAGAATCGGTCGCGTAATTAGACAAGATTCCCATAAGACTCTGTCCCTGACTGAGTTCTTCTAAGACTGGTTTCAAGGCTTCCAGCATGGTGTTGAGCATATTGGCTCCCATGGCTTCCTGGGTATCAACATGGAGATAAACAACGAGAAAGTCTGTTTCACCTTTGATCTGCTCTACATGCAGATCACGCGCCCCACCTCCACGTTTGACGATAGAAGGATAGGCTTGATTGGCAAGTTCCAAGAGTTCGGCTTTCTTGCTGGCAATTTTCTCTTGCGCTTGTTCAGGATTAGCAACTTGATAAAGAGCTACCTGCCCAATCATCTGGCGCTCATGGACTTGAGCAGTAAAACCGCCTGCTCGCTTGATGATTTTGCTGGCATAGCTGGCCGCAGCAACCACAGAAGGCTCTTCTGTCACATAGGGAACTGTGTAATCCTGACCATTCACCAAAAGCTCTGGAATAATGGAATAAGGCAGAGAAAAAGTCCCCACCACATTCTCACTCAGCTGGTCTGCAACAGCCAAGCTGACTTGTTCATCCTGCTCCAGACTCCTTTGCTTTTCAGGACTAAGGAGCGCCTGAGCTCGCAACAACTCAAGGCGCTCATGGTATGATTTTTTAGAAAATCCATTCCAACTTATCTTCATTATTTTTCAACCTTGCTATAACGGCGTTGGTGATTGAGAATTTCAACCAAGGCAAAATCTTGATTTTCATAGCCAGCAAACTGGGCAGAATTTGTTTCATCTAAGTCTACTTCCTCAAAGAAGACTTTTTCATAGTCTGCAACAGATAGGGCAGTTCGTTGGTTGAGCTTGTTCAAGCGGTCTTTATCCAGATAGGCTTCATAACCCTCAACCAATTCACCACTGAAAAACTCAGCCACAGCTCCACTTCCATAACTGTAGAGGGCGATTTTATCTCCAGCCTTCAAAGTCTCCGCATTTTCCAAAAGAGATAGGAGACCGAGGAAGAGGGAACCTGTATAGATATTCCCAATCATCTGACTGTAGAGAATTGATTTGTCAAAGTTTTCTTGCAGATTATCCTTTTTTTCCTGCGGTAGATTCTTGTCCATTATCTTGCGCAAGCCTTTTAGGGCTAACTTAGGATAAGGCAAGTGGAAACAGATAGCTGCAAAATCATTCATAGTCCAATCATAGCGTTTCTTGTACTCATCCCAAGTTGTCGTAAGACTATCAAGATATTGCTGAGTCGAATACAAACCGTTTACAAAAGGAGTACTTGAATAGTTAGGACGCCAGAAATCCATGATGTCACGGGTCTGAGCCACATTATCATTATTAAAGGCCATAATGCGTGGATTTTGTGTAATCAACATGGCTACACTTCCAGCACCCTGAGTAGGTTCTCCTGGAGTTTCAATACCGTATTTGGCAATATCACTGGCAATGACCAAGACCTTGGACTCTGGAGAATTTTCCACATGCAGTTTTGCATAATGGAGGGCAGCTGTTGCTCCATAGCAGGCTTCTTTAATCTCGAAACTACGAGCGAAAGGCTGAATACCCAACAATCCATGCACAAAGACCGCTGCAGCTTTACTCTGGTCAATTCCTGATTCAGTCGCAACGATGACCATGTCAATTTCTTCTTTTTCTTTATCAGTCAAAATCGAGTTACTTGCACTCGCCGCCAAGGTTACAATGTCCTCAGTCATGGGCGCAATACTAATTTCATTTAGCAAGAGTCCCTTGCTAAATTTTTCGGGGTCAACTCCCCTCGCTACTGCTAAATCTTGTAATTTCAAGACATATTGACTGGTTGCAAAACCAATCTTATCAATACCGATTGTCATATTTACCTCTGTTTTTTCATTCATTGTAAAAAATCGTTCTATACTATTTTATCACAAATAGGAATAAAAGAGAGAAAAAAGACTTGATTCACCAAATCAAGTCTGTTTAAGAAAACATCAAAAGGAAGCTTTCCTATGATTTTGAATATAATAATAAAGCTTTAAAATAACCGTCCCGCTTGCCATACCAATAGAGATTACTAAAGCCAACATGACAACCAAGGTTGCACTTGCAATTGCATGATTATAATCTCCAGTAACAAAAAAAGCAGTCGTCCGATAAGATAAATAGCCTGGGACTAAGGGAGCTAAAATTGCCAATACAAAAACAACCACCGGTGTCTTATAGAGAATACTTAAAATTTGACTAATACAAGATCCTATTACCGCAGCTATAAAAGTAGCTACAATGACATTTGTAGGGTCCTTGAGTAAAATATATATAATCCAGACGCCCATCCCAAGAATACCAGCAGGTAACAACATAGAGCGCTGTACATTCAAAACAATTAAAAAAGTAATAATAGCGAGTAGGCTTGCAATGGCTTGTAGTAAGATAGTTGTTAGTGTCATATTAGGTCATTAATACTAGGGCTACAGAAGTACCAGCCCCTAAGGCGAGGGTAATGAGCAAAGATTCAAACATCTTGCTCATACCAGAGTTGATATGATTTGTCATGATATCCCGTACGGCATTTGTCAGAGCAATTCCTGGTACAAAAGGCATGACTGCTCCTGCTATAATCAAGTCTGCCGTTGAAGGAAAGCCTGTGTAACGAGCCCAAAACTGGGCTATCAGCCCAAAGACAAAGGCTCCAGCAAAGGCTGTCACAAAAGGAATTCGGATAAATTTTTCCACATAGAGGGAAAAGGCAAAACCAAATAAGGTAGCTACTCCTGCCCCAAGTGCGTCGTAGATGTTTCCACTAAACATAACTGAAAAAAAAGGGGCACTAAAGGTCGCAGCCAGAGTCACCTGCAACTTAGTATAGGGAAGGGGTTGGGCTTGCAAGGCCGTCAATTGCTTGAAGGCTGTCTCTAAATCAATTCGCCCCCCAACCAGTTGACGAGAAATCTGGTTCACATCGCAGACTTTTTCAATGTTATAAGAAGAGGAAGTCACGCGCTTCATACGCGAAATATTGGTATTTTCAATTGAGAAAAAGATTGCGGCAGGCATGGCAAGAACATTGCAATCCACAATCCCCTGCGAATGCGCAATGCGGATCATGGTATCTTCTACACGATGAATCTCTGAGCCACTTTTGAGAAGAATGGTTCCAGCTAACATGATCACATCGATGATGGCATTTAACTCTCTCGATTCGTCCATTTTTTTCTCCTTTTAGTTACTTTCTCTATTCTATCACAAAAATTCAATTTAAAAAAATCTTTGTCATAATATCATGACAAAGATCGGCTTATTATCAAGGAGTTTCATGGTTTCCTTCACTACTTGGTTGACTTGGTGTAGGAACCGTTCCTTGTTGATTACCTTGTTGATTCCCTTGCTGGCCACCTTGTTGATTCCCTTGATTTGGAGTAGTAGTGGAACCTTGGTTACCACGTTGAACTGACGTTGAAGAGGAACTTGATGGTGGTGTTTTGGGTTTATAAATCGAAATTTTAATACGTGTGCTGGCTAGATCAATTTTTTCACCCGCTTTTGGAGTCTGATTCACAACATTTCCTTCTACTGTTCCTTCAGGAGCAGTTGACACTTCAACAACTTCAATATTAGCCTCTTTCACCCCAACAATTTGAATCAAATTATTTTTAGTGAATTCAAGACTTGAACCGATATAACCCGGCATGGTTACACTAGTTACCTTTTTAGCAACTGTTAAAACAATCATACTAGCCTTTGATAAGTCATACGTAGTTCCTGCTACTGGTGTTTGTCTTAGAACCGTTCCTGGTTCACTTTCACTGGATTCTTCCTCTTCCATCTTAATGAGATTTTCAGGAACCTTCTTATCCTTAAGTTCAGCTACAACATCAGTATATTTCCGACCAACATAATTACTCAATTGGAAAGATTGCTTACCAGAAGAAACAATCAAATTGACCTTTGTCCCTTCTTTTCGACTACTACCCGCTTCAGGATCCGTTCGAATGACACGTCCTTCTGCTACCGTATCACTAGCTTCTGATTTTTCTTCACCTGCTTCGAAATTAGCTTTTTTAAGAGCTTCTTTAGCTTCAGCCACAGTTTGTCCAGCCACATTCGGAATGGAAATTGTTGCCGGTGTTCTAGAGAAAATCCAGATCAAAGAAGCAGCTACTAATAGAACACTTGCCAAAAGAATCAAATATCGAGCTTTAAACTTCCGCTTTTTCTTTAATTTTGGCGTAGGCGCTTGCTCTTCGACCTGCGGAGTCACTTTCTTCACTTGAGGAGGTTCTTCTTGTACCGGAGCTTTAGGAATAGAAGTCAGCGTACTTTGTGGAACTTTAGGAAGAGTCTTGGTGTCCGCCTTAGTCGCATCGTCAAAGACCAGCTTTGGTTCATTGCGACGATTATAAGATAAACTACTCGACAAATCCACATACATTTCAGCGACTGATTTGTAGCGATCTGTCAATTTCTTGGCAGTTGCCTTGATAACAACATTCTCTAAAGCCTGAGGCACAGATGGATTTTCAGCTATAACCGACGGCAGTGGTTTCTGGAAATGCTGGAGGGCGATGGTCACCGCACTATCTCCATCGTAAGGAATATGACCTGTCAGCATCTCATAGAAAATAATCCCCATGGCATAGATATCACTCTGCACAGTTGCTTTAGAACCACGCGCCTGCTCTGGCGATAAATAATGAACCGAACCCAGCATTGAGTTAGTCTGAGTCAGACTTGTCTCTGCAAAGGCTACTGCAATCCCAAAGTCTGTAACCTTGGCAGTTCCATCTGGGGTCAAAAGGATATTTTGCGGTTTTAAATCTCTGTGAACAATTCCTCGAGTATGGGCTAAGCGCATAGCCAAGAGGATTTGTCCCATGATTCGAATCGCTTCTTCATTTGAAAGAGGGTGATGTTCCTTGATATAGCGTTTGAGGTCTAATCCAGCAACATATTCCATTGCGAGATACTGTTGTCCCTCTTCTTCACCGATATCTGTAATCCGAACGATATGAGGATGGTCCAAATCCGCCATGGCTCTCGCTTCCCGCTGGAAACGCGCCACAGCAATCGGATCTGTCTGGTAGTTGGTCCTCAGGACCTTCACTGCCACTTCTTCCCCGTCTAAAATCAAATCCTTGGCCAAGTAAACATCTGCCATGCCCCCTCGACCAATCTGTTTGATAATTCGATACCGCCCGGCAAAAATCTTGCCGATTTGGATCATTCTTTCGCCTCCTCATTAACAGCAATAAGGGCAACTGTGATGTTGTCTAACCCACCTGCATTATTAGCAAAACGAATCAAGGTTGCTGCCTTATCTGCCAAAGAAATATCGCTGGTTACAATATCATAGATTTCACTTCCTGAAATCATATTTGTCAAGCCGTCACTATTAAGTAAGAGATAGTCTCCTGGCTCGAGGGTGATCATTCCGAAATCAGGCTGAATTTCGTCTTTTTGACCGATAGATTGAGTAATAATATTTTTCTGTGGGTGGCTAGCTGCTTCTTCAGGTGTCAATTGACCTGCCTTGAGCAATTCATTGACCAAGGAATGGTCGCTCGTTAACTGGTGGTATTGTTCTCCACGAATTAAACCGATACGAGAATCTCCAATGTGGGCATAAATAGCCTGATTATCAATAATAGCAACAGCCTCAAGGGTTGTTCCCATTCCTTTATAAGCTTCATCTTGTCCCAATTGGTTAATCTTTTGATTTTCAATCTCAAGGTTGTTAGCAAACCATTCACGCACTTCATTAACAGTATCAATTTGAGTATCTACCCAAGCTACACCCAGGTCTGTTACCGCCATTTCACTAGCGATATTTCCCGCGCGATGACCTCCCATCCCATCAGCTAGGATAATCATTGGACGTCCTGCACGATTAATAAAATGGTTGACATAGTCTTGGTTATTTGTTCGTTTCTGACCAACATCTGTTAATAATGAAATTTCCATGTGTTAGTTCCTTCCTAATCCGATATCTTGCGAAATTGACTGATGAAGAATCCATCACTTCCATACAATTCAGGTGTGATGAGGATACAGCCATCTTTCATGATATCCTTACATTCATGTTCTAGTGTTACCTGCTCAAATTCAGGATGACTTTCTAAAAATGCCTGTACGACTTGAAAATTCTCCTCTGAGACAATAGTACAGGTACTATAAGTTATTATACCACCTTTGCCTAGTGTTTGACAAACACTACCTAATATTTCTAGCTGAATTTCCTGCAAGGACGCGAAATCTGCCGTTTCTTTATTGTATTTGATGTCTGGTTTGCGGCGCAGAAGACCAATTCCTGAACAGGGAGCATCCACCAAAATCTTATCAAATGAATCCTGACCAAAAAACTCATGCACCTTTCTGGCATCTAATTTTTGCGTTTGAACCCGATCTGCAACTCCTAAACGTTGGGCATTTTCTTGGATTAAGTCCAACTTATGGTCGTACAAGTCCAGAGCAGTAACCTGACCTGTCGTGAGATAAGAGGCTATATGGGCTGTTTTCCCACCCGGAGCCGCACAGGCATCTAGAACCTGCTCATTACCTTGTAAATCAAGAGTGGGAGCAACCAGCTGACTGGACTCGTCTTGGATGGTAATGGTTCCATCTGCAAACAAATCATGGCCTGCAAAATGCCCCTGCTCCTTAACCAGACCAGAAGGAGACAAGGATGAATCACTGGCCTCCAACAAGACTTGGATTTCCTCTTTTCGTCTTAGATCTGTTACACGAATGCTGGCCTTGTTACGCACCAAGAGACTTTCAAAAATAGCCTGCGCTCGCTCTTCTCCGTATTCTTCCTTGAGTTTGGCAACTAGCCAAACTGGGAGAGAATAGGCAATTGAATCACGCTTGTTTTTTCGCTTGATGCTAGCAATATCTGGCCAGCCCTCACGCAGAATACGGCGAAGTACGGCGTTGACCAATTTTTCACTGCCTTTTTTACGACCTTTGGCCAATTCCACTGCTTCATTGACCACAGCATGATCTGGAATCTTGTCCAAATAGCGGAGCTGGTAAGCACTCATGAGAAGAAGGACGTAGAGCCAACTGTCTAACTGGTCTCTGTCTTCGATAAAGTGGGATAGGTACCATTCCAGAGTCAGTTTACGTGCTACCGTTCCATAGACCAGCTCGGTCACCAAGCCCTTGTCTGCTGCCGAAAGTTGACTCCCCTTGAGATGCTTATTTAAGGCGATATTTGAGTATGCTTGATTGATAAAAACATCCTCTAATACTGCTAGAGCTAAACGTCTAGCCGTTTCTACTTTAGTCACCAAATCGTTCTCCTACAGTCAATGTACGTCCAACTCCGTTGAGGAAGGAAGCGATGTCCATCTTAGGTTTACCAGCTGGCTGCACTTGTTGGAGGGATAGAGCCCCTTCTGCCGTTGCGACAATTAATTCTTTCTTACCGATAGAGAGAATCTCACCTGGATTTCCCTTACCTTCCACTAGTAGTGCTTCATAGATCTTAAAACGGTCGCCCTTAAAGAAAGTATGGGCAACAGGCCAGGGGTTCATCCCACGGATTTGGTTGAAAAGTTGACGATTGCTTTTATTCCAGTCCAATTTTTCTTCCTCTGGCTTGATGTTTGGCGAGAAAGTAACCTGACTTGGATCCTGCGGTTCAGGTTTGATGTCACCAGCAATATAAGCTGGTAAAGTGTCCAAAAGCAAATCACGACCAACTAGCGCCAATTTCTCAAACAAGGTGCCGACATTGTCCTCATCCGTGATAGGAATACTACGACGAGAAATCATATCCCCTGCATCCATTTCCTTAACCATCTCCATAATGGTCACACCAGCTTCTTCATCCCCTTGAATCAAGGCATAATGGATTGGCGCTCCACCACGATGTTTAGGAAGAAGAGAAGCGTGAACATTGACCGCAAAGTCCATACTATCAAGGAGCTTACTTGGGAGAAACTGCCCAAAAGCAGCAGTCACAATTCCATCTGCTCCTAGCTGCATAATAGTTTCCATCTCTGGACTTCCAGATAGTTTTTCAGGTTGGTAGATAGGAAGTCCTGCTTCCTTGGCAGCCTGCTTGACTGGGGTTTCTTGGATCACTTTTTTACGGCCGACAGCACGGTCTGGCTGGGTCACAACGGCTAGAATTTCGTAACGGTCATCTGTCAAAAGTCCTTTTAAGACTGTTGCTGAAAAGTCGGGGGTCCCCATAAAGATTAGTTTTGTCATATCTTCTCCTTCTTATAAAAATTGCTGTGGCTCATGGTCAATGCTGAGACGGAGCTCACTATTTTCCCGTTCTTGAGTCAAGGCCAAGACCTGATTGAGGGTCGGCCCCAGCTCATCTTCTAAACGGTATTTAATTAAAATCTGGTAATGATAGAGGTTGTGAGTACGGGCGATGGGTTTGGGCGTTGGCCCAAGAATGTTACTGTTCTCTGACAAGCCTGACCGCAAAATGTTCATAACTTCATAGGCGCGTTTGATTACCTCTTCTTCCTTCTTGTGAGAAAGGGTGATGCCAATGGTGAAATAGTAAGGTGGATAACCAAGTTGTCGTCTGATTCCCATTTCATAGGCATAAAAACCTTCGTAGTCCTGGTCTTTTGCAAATCGAATAGCATAATGCTGAGGATTGTAAGACTGAATCAAGACCTGACCTGCTTTTTCAGCACGTCCTGCCCGACCTGCCACCTGAGTCAAAAGCTGGAAGGTTCTCTCAGAAGAACGGAAATCAGGCAGATTTAAGGCAGTATCCGCATTAAGCACTCCGACTAAGGTTACATTGGGAAAATCCAAACCCTTGGCAATCATCTGAGTACCTAGTAAAATATCCGCTTCCCCTCGGCCAAAGTGGTCAAGAAGAGCTTGGTGACTACCCTTCCTGCGGGTCGTATCCACATCCATCCGTAGAATGCGTGCATAGGGAAAGAGTTCTGCTAGCTCGTCATAAGCCTTCTGTGTCCCCGTCCCGTAGTAACGAATACTGCGACTCTTACAGTTAGGACAGACCTGAGGAATATCCTTAGAAAAACCACAATAATGGCAGTTCATGGTCTTGGTATCCATGTGCAGGGTCAAGGATATATCACAGTTGGGACAAGTATCCACAGTTCCACACTCCCGACACATGACAAAGCTAGAATAACCACGGCGATTGAGCATGAGAACTACCTGCTCTTTTTTAGACAGACGGTCCTGAATAGCTTCTAGCAAAGGAGGCGTAAAGTTTGACGTCTCATTCTGCCCGATATGGTCCCGAAAGTCAATTACTTGAACCTCAGGGATCCTAGCTAAAGGATTAGCTCGTTGGGTCAGACGTAAATGTTGATAGACTCCTTTTCCAGCCCGCGCACGGCTTTCCAAACTAGGAGTTGCTGAACCAAGTACCAGGGCAGCTTGATTGTACTGAGCCCGTAAAATAGCCACTTCTCTAGCGTGATAACGGGGATTACTGTCCTGCTTATAAGTCGCTTCATGCTCCTCATCGATTATCATGACACCCAGATTTTTAAGAGGAGCAAAGATGGCAGATCTAGCACCAACAACAACTTGTGCATCGCCACGTTCTACCTTGCGCCATTCATCATACTTTTCACCATTAGACAAGCCTGAGTGAAGAATGGCCACTTTCTCACCAAATCGAGCAATAAAACGCTCCGTCATTTGTGGAGTCAAGGAAATCTCAGGCACCAGTAAGATGGCTGTTTTCCCCTTATCCAAAGCTCCTTGGATTATTTGTAAGTAAACCTCGGTCTTCCCACTTCCTGTAATCCCTTGAAGGAGGAAGGGAGGCTGATGACTGCCAATCGCACTGACAACCGCATCACGCGCCTGCCTTTGCTCTGGATTCAACTCCAAAGGCTGACTTGCTTCAATTCCTTCAAAATAAGCAGCCGAGCGTTGGACTTCTTTTTGGACTATGGTAACAGCACCTTGTTCCACAAAGAAGTTGACTTGCTCCCGCGAGTAGGATTCTAACAAACTAGCCAAGGAAGCACTCTCAGGATGAGAAAGCAAATAGTCTCTCAGTTCTAACTTTTTCTTGGCGCGTGTAGAAATCTCTACACTTTCTAATTGAGCAAGATTCACCTCATACCAAGACTGGGTCTTGACCTTCTTTTGATCGACTGCCTGATACTCCAGACCAAGCAGGCCTTTTCTAGTCAAACGCATCATTTCGGCTTGTTTGGCAAGGTCTAGTGAAGAAAAGGCAAGCGAATCCTCTGAACCAAACAATCGCTCTCGGTCTTCCTTACTCAGACCTGCCAGAGGATAGAGAATCTTGTCATAGCTGGAGTTCAGAAACCCTGGTAACATAGCCTTGAGGATGGAGATTTTATAGGAGAAGACGGACTTGCGTAACTCCTCAGCAAGCCAGAGTTGTTCTTGCGTGAGAACAGGAGAAAAATCCAGCACCTCAGCAATATCTTTTAAATCTTGCTCCATCTCTTCCTCATCTGATTGAGACTCCAAACCAAGAACAATCCCTTGAATCAGGCGATTGCCCTTACCAAAAGGCACGTGAACCCGCATCCCAACTTCTAGCATTCCCTCAAATTCCTTAGGAATCCTGTAACTATAGGGCTGGTCCGTCTGCATCAAGGGCACATCTACGATAATCTTGGCTAGGGCCATCTTCTCACCTCCTCCTTGTCAGTACATTCTTGCAATAGAAAAAATAAGATTGAGTCCCCCCAACCTTAAATTTTTTCACCATCTTCTTTTTCTTTAGCAATTTGCTCTTTGATTTTCTTTTCTTCTTCTTCTTTGCGGCGTTTTTCTTCTTCGATACGGCGACGCACAGCTTCACGTTTTCCTTCTGGATCTGGGTGAATTGTAACGTTTCCTGATTCGATTTCTTCTAAAGCGCGAAGAGTTGATTTTTCAGATTTGAAACCTTGAGTAGCTGGCGCACCTGCTTCCAATTCGTGGGCACGTTTTGCTTCCAAGATTACGAGTGAATATTTTGATGGAACCTTGTCGAGCAAGGTATCAATAGAGGGTTTTAACATCATTTGCTTGTACCTATTTTCTAAATTTTATCGGGTAGTTGGAGATTTCGGTAACATCTCCTGATAGTGACCAATGACACGATCCACACGGAAGTGCTCTGCTTCGATCACACGTTTGACACGATCAGCAGCTAGGGGCACCTGATCGTTGACAATCGCATAATCATACTCACGCATAAGGGCAATTTCTTCCTTGGCTTTTTCGATTCGTTGGGCAATCACTTCTGCGCTGTCTGTTCCACGTCCTACCAAACGATCTTGCAATTCATCCAAATCTGGTGGTGTCAGGAAGATAAAGACAGCATCTGGAACCTTTTTCTTGACCTGAAGAGCACCCTGAACTTCAATTTCAAGGAAAACATCGATTCCCTTGTCCAAGGTTTCATTGACATAGGTCAGAGGAGTTCCATAGTAGTTGCCGACATATTCTGCGTATTCCAACATCTGTCCTTGACGAATCAGCTCTTCAAACTCTTCACGAGTACGGAAGAAATAGTCCACTCCGTCCACTTCACCAGGACGTTGTGCGCGTGTCGTCATCGATACAGAATATTGAAATTGATTTTCAGAACTCTCAAAAATCTCTCTTCTAACCGTTCCTTTTCCAACCCCTGAAGGACCAGAAAAAACGATTAGTAAGCCTCGGTCTACCATTGTGTCTCCTTTTAGTCAGTCTGTGAAATAACATTTCTCTAGAATAATGGCAAAAAGCCAGATTATCCTTTACAGTCTTTCTATCTAGTGTAACAAAAAAGCAGTAATTTTTCAACTGCTCTTTCTTATTTATTTAGCATAATCTGTTAGTCTACAATCTTCCATCTACTAAAAAGTCTTGAAATTTTATTCTATTTAAGAGATAATAAAACTACTAATACAAAAAGGAGAAGTTTATGGGAAATTATAAAGGAAAAAATGTTGATGAAGCTATTGAAAATGGTTTGTACGAACTCAATCTCAAAAAAAGTGAAGTCAAAATTAATATCATTGATCATGGAAATGCCGGAATTTTTGGTTTTTTTGAAAAAGAAGCTGAGGTTGAAATCACACCATTAAGCCCAATGGAACTGAAAATAAAAAAATTAATTCCATATTTAATTGGTGCAGGTGTAATATTTATGATTCTTCTGTTAGTTCTAATTGTAGTAATCTCAGATAAATCAACTACTGTTTCTACCCCTTCATCTACAGAAACTAGTAGTGTTATTGAAAAATCTGTCGAGAAAACTAGTGAATCATCCTCTACATCATCAAGTTCGACGCCTGCTTCCTCTAGTTCAACTAACACCACATCAAGCTCGACCGAAACCTCGTCAACAAGTCCATCACAAGCAACTATTATCACAGTAGAAAACAATGAAGACTTTAAATCTCTGCTCCAAACTGAAGATCAAAGTGTCATAACAGATTTTATTCAAAAACACAAAGGTCAGATAATTGAATTTGATGGGAACATAGCAAATCTTGCTAAGTCAAAATCAAAATATGATATTCTTATTCATTCTGGAAATTATCATCCTGATGAGGTATCAGGCCCTAATTTCAAAATCCCTCAAATCACTATCATCTCAAATCCTATATTCAATTCATTTAATGGGGACAATATTAAAACCGGACAAAATATACATATTAAAGCAGAAATCGGTAACTATAACTCTACTCAAGATTTAATCTACTTATCACCAATTGAGATTTCGCCCCGATAATATAACAAATAGTTGCAAATAATTTATTCAAAAAACTGAAGTCAGATTTTCTTCTGACTTCAGTTTTTTATTATTTAGCATAATCTACTGCACGAAGTTCACGAATCACGGTTACCTTGATATTTCCTGGGTAATCGAGATTGTTTTCAATTTTCTCACGAACTTTGTGAGCCAAGATTGTGACTTTGTCGTCCTTAATTTGTCCTGGATTTACCATGATGCGAATTTCACGTCCTGCTTGAAGGGCAAAGCTATTTTGTACCCCTTCAAAGCCGTTAGCAATTTCTTCCAAATCATGGAGACGCTTGATGTAGCTTTCAAGAGACTCACTACGAGCTCCTGGACGGGCTGCACTCAAGGCATCTGCCGCAGCGACGATCACTGCAATGACGCTCTCAGCTTCAACATCCCCGTGGTGACTAGCAATCGTATTGACCACAACTGGGTGTTCCTTATACTTACGAGCCAATTCCATACCGATTTCAACGTGGCTACCCTCAACCTCGCGGTCAATAGCTTTCCCGATATCGTGAAGGAATCCAGCACGACGAGCAAGAGCCGCATTTTCACCAAGTTCGCTCGCCATGATACCAGCTAACTTAGCAACCTCAATCGAATGACGTAAGACATTTTGTCCATATGAAGTACGGAACTGCAAGCGACCCATGATTTTCATCAAGTCTGGATGAAGGTTTGGCGCACCAATCTCATAGGCTGCTGCCTCACCATATTCACGGATCTTATTGTCAATCTCTTGACGGTTTTTCTCAACCAACTCTTCGATACGAGCTGGATGGATACGACCATCCTTAAGCAACATTTCCATAGTCATACGAGCAATCTCACGACGAATCGGATCAAATCCTGACAAGGTTACCACTTCTGGTGTATCGTCGATAATGACATCAACCCCTGTCAAACTTTCAAAGGTACGAATGTTACGACCTTCACGACCAATAATGCGTCCCTTCATAGTATCGTCTGGCAGATGAACTGTTGAGTTTGTTGACTCCGCTACATATTCACCAGCGATACGTTGCATAGCTTGAACCAAGATGTCCTTGGCCATTTTGTCAGAACGTTCCTTGACCTCTTGTTCAGCCTCGCGAATACGGCTGGCAATCTCCTTGGTCAAGTTTTCCTCTGTCTGAGCCAAGATAATATCTCGTGCTTCTGCCTGAGACAGAGCACCAATACGCTCTAGCTCTGCTTCTTTTTGTCTTTCGACTTCCTCTAATTGCTCTTCACGCGCATCAAGGTTTTTCGCTCTATCAGAAATACTTTGTTCTTTTTGTTCAAGTGTTTGTTCTTTACTCGTCAAATTGTCGTCCTTACGGTCAAGGCTAGTAGCTCTCTCTGTCAAACGACTTTCGATTTGTTTGAGTTCTTGACGTTCTGATTTGAATTCAGCGTCCACTTCTTCACGGTATTTTCTGGCTTCTTCTTTGGCCTCCAATAGTGCTTCTTTTTTAAGAGACTTGCTTTCACGTTTAGCTTCATTAACCAGTAAATCCGCTTCACGTTCAGCTTGTCCACGTAAATTAGTTGCTTCTTGTTCAGCATTTAAAAGCATCAACTCTGCAGCTTCCTGAGATGATTTCATCTTAGCTGAGATGCTGACATATCCAATGACTAAACCAATGATGACGGCAAAAACAGCAATCGCAAGCGACATGATTTCCATGTTTTTACCTCATTTTATTGTTATTCCGAATGACATACATTCTTTTACATTCTACCATAAAAAAGTGATTTTCACAAACTTAAATTGAAGAGTTTCTATTGAAATTTAGACAAAGAGCCATCTACTTCAAAGCTCTATTGTATTAATTTATCTAGTGGAATATTATTAATTGTAATTTTTCCTTTTGATTCTAAAGGTAGATATTTTTTTATAAAGTTCTGATATTCTGGATTTTCTAATTTCTCTATGTTATTAATTCGATAATCATCTTTTATATTCTCGTCTAAAACATCATAGTATATTTCAACTAGACATTCATCTATTTCATAACCAGAATAAGTATAGTTACGATAAAATACCTCCTTGGTTTCTTCTGATAAAAATAAGTTTCTTAGCCCTATTTCCCATACACACGATAAAAGTTGAGAAAGATAGTCCTTTTTCTTATTATATGATTTTTTATCTATGTTCGAAAAATCATCTGAAATTTCTATAAGATCTTCAATATTAAAATCTTCAATCATTGCTAACATTTCAAAATGAAAATATCCGTCAGACTCAAATAATTTGTTATACTTCTCTATCCCATTAAAATGCTTATAAGATTCAAAAAATAATACTAGAATACTATCAGCTTCTTCCCGACCATTTATCCACTTAATAATGTAGTCTGCTTTCTCATTATTATCAGTTATATTTGAAAGTTTTTCTAACGACTTCTGGAACTCTCTCAAACTTAGTTTTTTTAGTTTTGAATCTTTATTTTTATCTTCTACAACTCTTTCACCTATATCTACATAGTGAATTTTAAAAATCAAAGATAGAATTTTCCCAAGGTCATCATCTCTCAATTTACTCTTTTTCAAAATGTTATCTATGACTTCTTCTGTAGATACCATTCGATTATGATTTAGCTTAAATTTATTATAAATAATCTTCTTTGCTGACCCAATTTCCTCAATGTTTAAAATTACAATAATTTTAAATTTTTTATTCTCAGAAAGATAGTCAATATAACCCAATAAATCATTGTAATCTGAAGGGTTATCTGATTTTGCTGCATCTGAAGGCTCATCCAATTCTGCTACATATGAAACCCGTTCAAAATCATCAAAAATAACGATAGAATCTCGCTTCATCAAATCCGTTCCAACTATTTTAAAGAACCATTTAAAAACTCCTCCAATAAGTGGAATAAAGTCCAAATTTCCGAGTATGGATTGTTTTTCTATCTCATTAATCAATATTTTCTCGGCTTGATCTCTTGTTTTGATCCCAAAACAGGAAATATAATAGATTTCTTTCTTTTTATAAATTTGATTTTCAAAAAACGTCTTTATAAAAAATGTTTTCCCACTCCCCCAAGAACCATCCAGCCAGAACACATTATGAATAGAGTCTGGGATATTTAAAAACTCAACCAGACGTGTTTGATAAGGATGGTCATCCAAGTCATATTCCGGAAATAGCTCTGGGTCCAGTTTCTTATAATTAACTTTTTTAAAAATTATGTCTAAAAACCAGAATAGTATTGTTGGTATAGTCAGTACTAACAATGTTATTACACGATTCACATACAAAATTGAAATAATATCTTTTAAAAAATTATAATTAGATACAAATTTATAGATAGGTAAAGCAAAGCGTTTAAATTGGTCAATCTCAAGTGCAAGATACAGTACCCATATACTGGATATAAATATTTTGTACCATTCAACAATTCTAACATTACTACTCCATGATGGTCTTTTCAATAGATATTTCAATAGTTTGAAATTCAGAAGAAAATTAAGAATCCTCGTCATTATATTTTTCATATATCCCCCTTTTAATCTATATTATCATGATTATACCACAAAATAACAAGCATAAAGCGGATTCAAGGGACAAGAATTGTAATCGCTATACTAAATTTCTTTTCTGACTTTTTGTCTTAGTAAATCTGTCATTTTCCAAAAAATTTTATCTTAAACTTACTCACAAAAATTTAAAAAATAAAAAGCCTACCTTTCAGTAGACTTAGTTTGTTTCTATTCTAATCGGCACTCTTCCAAAATTCTGTTCTGCTATACTTGGTTGTCCCAGTCGGTAAATCTGGTCTGCTTTTTGGGTCATAGCATCCCAAGGTTCTTTGCCAATTCGGCTGACTAGATTGACCTGCCCTTTCAGAGATTTGAGATGTTGTCTGCCTTTTTCGGTAAAACCAAGAACATGAATCCCTTCTGGCCAGTCACTTTCTCTAGCCTGCATCAAAATATAGGTCAAGAGGCGTCTGACACGCGCCTTGGTGTAACGTTTGGTAGTCACTAACTCGACCAATTCTTCCACAGACTGGGCTGTTTTAATAGCTTCATTAATGCGCACAGCCATTTCTTGATTGACCTGATAGATGGTAGTTAGGTCGGGATTTGACAAGATTTGATAGCGGAGAAAAGGAAAATAGTCGTCCCAACTCACCTTATTAGCATTTTCAAAGATGTCAACCGAAGGCATAAAGCGTTCTAAGAAATCTTTGTCCCTCTGGTGCTGACGGAGGGCTGTCGCCGAGGCAAAGTCCACATCCTTATCCACAGAATGGTAACCAGCGCCCTGACGTTGAATCGGATGCAGCTTGATGTTTCGTCCAGCAACCGCCTTGACATAAGCCAGAGCAAGAACATGATTGGGCGTATTACCTGAAAAATCAAGACCTGCAAATTCCTTCCACATGGCTTGGGTTTTCTGTGGGTAGGAAAGAGAATCAGGCAGATTTTCCACAAATTTCTCCATCTCAGCACCCTGCTCTGTGTATAAGTCAGTAATTTTCTGGTAATCCAGAACTTCTTCTGTCCCAAAAACTAGGCTATCAATACCCAACCTATCCAAGATATCCACAGCTCCTTGGCCGAAAAAATCTGCTGCCTGAACACTGACTAAAAAGGGCAATTCTACTACCAAATCTGCGCCATTTTCCAGAGCCATCTGGGCTCGTGTCCACTTATCCACGATAGCAGGTTCTCCACGCTGCATGAAATTTCCTGACATAGCCACAATTTTCAGCCCCTCTGCCTGATCCAGCAGGTATTTGTGCCCATTATGAAAAGGATTGAACTCGGCTATAATGCCTGTGATGGTCATAGTGATCTCCTACTTCTGCGCAACAAAAAACCAACGGGTGCTGGTTTCTGTCGGTTCCTTGTCCTCAAAGTCCGCATAGAGTTTGAAGGACTTGAAACCAGCCTGCTCCAGCAAAATATCATAGGTCAAGACCTCATAGGTCCGCTCCTCATGCACTTCATCGTGGCGACTAAAGGAACCGTCAGCCTCCTTGATAAAAAAGGTCAACTCATGCACGATGGAGTGAGGCGCCGCATCCTCATAAGTATCCCAGAGCATTGCAAAATCTTCTGCATTTTCATGATAAGAATAGCCTGGAAAAACTTCATCTGTCTGGTAGGTCGAATGCACATCAAAGATAAAGACCCCGTCCTCATTGAGGGCATTATAAACTTCCTTAAAGACGTCTCCGACTTCCACCTCATCCTGCATGTAGCAGATAGAGTCCGAATAACAGGTGACAAAATCATATTTACCTGCTTTGGACAAATCCAGCATATTACCTTCAATAAAGTCAATCTTTTGTTTGGCTGAAGCAGCTCTCTTCTCAGCAATCTTCAACATATCCCCACTCAAGTCAAGTCCAGTCACATCAAAACCAACTTGAGAAAAGCGCACAGACTGGATGCCTGTACCACAAGCCAATTCTAAGAGTTTCTTTCTCCCCTTGGCCTTAGTCAAATGACGCAGCGAAAAATCTGTCCATTTATCGTATAAACTATCATCCATGACCGCATCATAGACCGCCGCAAAGGTTTCATAAGTTGCCATAATCATGATACCAAGAGCCCCCATGGCAAACACCACTCGCTCTTTACCTTTCCATCAATTTTCTAAAATAAGCAAAGAAACCCAGTTGACTACAACTGAGTTCATCTTCTAAGCAAGAGCTTCTGAAATATCTACTGAATTCGCCTCATGCCATAGCTTCTCTAGGTTATAATGGGCACGCATTTCTTCTGAGAAGATATGCACAACGACAGCACCGAGGTCTAGCAAAACCCAGCCTCCAGCCGCATCGCCTTCGACATGACTGCCTTTAAAGCCTGCATCAGCTACTTTTTCACGGATATTGTCAGCGATAGCGTCCAACTGACGGCTATTCATTGAACTAGTGATAACAAAGTAGTCAGTCACGCTGGTCAAATCTTGTACGTCAAGTGCGAGGATATCCTCCGCACGTTTCTCATCAGCCGCTTTCACGACTAATTCTAGTAATTCTTTTTCGTTCATTTAGTCCTCTTTCAAATAGTGCACAAAGGCGTTATAGGTTTCAAGGGTTTGGGGATAGATAGGGAATCTCTGATGAGCTAGATGCTCCACGGTTCGAGCTGTTTCATAGGCCACTGCCTTATTAAGCGATAGACTTGCAATCTCACGTGCCACATCTACTCCAGGAAAGGCCCGATTGTGCTCGATATAGTCTGCGACGTAGATGACCTTATCTAGGTCTGTCATTTGACCAGCTCCAACTGTATGAATTTCAATGGCTCGCAGGATTTCTGTATCATGCAAATCCAAATCTTCTTGAATCTTGTAGATACCAACCAGCCCATGCCAGACATTATTGCCCCAGTTTTTGAGGTCAGGGTCTAGATGGTAACGGTCAATCAAGTCTAGAAATTCCTGATCTGACAGCTTTTTAGCGTAGTCATGAAGAAGGCCTGCTAATCCTGCTTTCTCGACATCTACTCCAAAGCGCTGAGCCAGTTCTATGGCTGCACGCTCCACACCCAAGCAATGGGTTAAGCGTTTTTCAGGCAGAAGCTCTGCCATTTTTTCCAACAAAGCCTCACGAGAGCAGTTGATATAGTCTTGATAGGCCATCAGTAGAGACCCTCCTTCTCGATGTAGTCTAGCACGGGCTGAGGCAGGAGAAAGTTGGGTTTCCGACCTTGGGCAAGGAAGTCACGCACCATACTAGACGAGATATCCATGAGAGGCACATCCACCCAGATAACGGGATAGGAAGTCCCTGCCTTGTAGCGTGGGCGCTGAACCCCCACAAACTGAACCATGTCAACCAGCTCATCAATTCGGTACCACTTAGGCAGATAGTCCACCATATCGGCACCGATGATAAAGTAATAATCCGTATCTGGATGTTGCTCTGTTAAGATTTTCATGGTGTCGTAGGTATAGGAAATACCCTTGCGCTCTAACTCGATTGTTTCAATGGATAGACCTTCAATTCCCTCAATCGCCAACTCAAGCATCTTGAGACGGTGATGTTCAGGGATGGTTTCCTTTTTATCTACGTGAGGGGGTTGATATTCCGGCATGAGCAAGACTTGATCCAGTCCTAACTGCTGGCGTACTTGGTCCGCAACGATCAGATGGGCATTGTGAACAGGGTTAAAATTTCCCCCTAAAATCCCGACTTGTTTGCGTTTTTTCTCCTTGATTTCTGGCTCCAACTCTACCTTGGTAAAGGGAGTCAATAATTCGATTGCCATAGGCTAGTCTCCTTTATTTCTCTGTAAAAACAGTTATTTGGAGTTTCGGTCTTAGATTTCTTTGACTTTCTTAGAAATCTTACGATTTTCTTTCTTGCTAGATTGTTTAAACAAAATTAAGATGCGTCCGATTTTTTGGACTGTATCCACACCGATTTCTTCTTCCAAGATTTCAGCTACTTCGTGGAGATTTTCATCTGTGTTTTGCAAAAGAGTCACCTTGATCAATTCACGAGCGTCAAGAGCTTGACGGACGCTGGTTTTGATTTGGTCGTTAAGGCCATTTTTACCGATTTGGATGATGGGTTTGAGGGGGTGTGCCTGACTGTTGAGGAAGGCACGTTGTTTTGATGTTAATGACATAATTTCTTCCTTGTTTTTTTGATAGTTATTTTAGGTGGTGAGGGACGGTCGGAACTAATTTTTCAAAGATCTCATCTTTGAAAAATGGATTTCCTGACCTCACAATTGAGCCTAGGTCTCAATTATGCCCCTTACCAATCTAACGATTGGCAATCACACCACGGCAATAACTATCTTTTTATGAGCTCACTTTGTTCGCTCAGTGATTTCATTTTAAATAATTGCTTTTCGTGTGACGACGGCGACGCCTTCTGGTGCCCAGACGGCGACTTTAGCTGTGCCTGTTACGCGGATCCAGCCTAGGCCTGAAATCACTAGGTCGGTCTTGTCCTTGATGGTAAATACATGCTGAACTAGTTTTGGAAAATCTTCTTTTTCCTTGCTATTTGGTGGTGTGAGGAGGGTTCCGAGGTGCTTGTCGTAGAAAGCACTAGCACCTTCTAGCTTGGTTCGGTGGAGTTTGAGTTCATTGTCAAAGAAAGCTGTAAATCCTTGCTTTTCACCTGCAATGAAGTCAAAGCGTCCGAGACCGCCTAGAAACAGAGTCTGTTCAGGATTGAGCTGATAGGTTTTAGGTTTGATTTCCTTTTTAGGGCTGACATACTTGAGGTTTTTGGCCGTCAAGTAGTGGGCCATCTGGTGACGGTGGATGATTCCCGGCGTATCGTAAATATAAGATCCGTCATCAAGCGGAATCTCAATCTTGTCCAAGGTTGTCCCTGGGAAACGCGAAGTCGTAATGACATTCTGGTCACCCGTGATTTCTTGGATAATGGCATTGATAAGGGTTGATTTTCCAACGTTGGTTACACCGACCACATAGACATCACGGCCCTTACGGTAGTGTTCAATCTTGTCAATGACTTCCTTAATGGCATGTTTGTTTTGAGCTGAAGTTAGGACGACATCCACAGGACGAAGCCCTTCTTCGTGGGCACGTTCCATGAGCCACTGGCTAATCTTGCTCGGCTTAACTGACTTAGGAAGGATATCTTTTTTATTTCCGACCAAGAGGACATCATTGCCCGATACAAAGCGTGGTAAACCTGGGATGACAGAGCCATTAAAGTCAAAGATATCAATGACATTGACCACTAAGGCATCACTGTCTCCCACCTCGTGCAAGAGCTTGAGGAAATCATCATCCGTCAACTGAACATCTGTGATTTCATTGTAGTGGCGGAGACGGAAACAACGTTGACAATAGACTTCGCCAGTCTCCAAACCTTTTTCAAGTGCCGACTGGGGGGTAAATCCAAGACCAGCCTTGTCTGTTGTCTGAATGGTTGCTCCACAACCAATACAGAGAATTTCTTCCATAGTTAAATTCCTTTTTTATATGTGATTGGTCCGTACTTTTCAGTGATTTTTCGCATGACATGACGCTCGCGAGCTCGGTTAATCTGCGTTTTGATCGAGTCGTGTTGGACCAAGGGTTTGACTAAAATCGAGCGAATGCCAGCACGGTGGGCTGCTCGTATATCTGTCATGAGCTGGTCGCCAACCATGACCACTTCACTTTTCTCATAGTGAAATTCCTTCATGGCACGGTCTATTCCAAATGTGAAAGGCTTCAGAGCCCAATAAACGTAGTCAATTCCAAACTTCTCAACTGCGCGTTGGACGCGTTTTTTAGTGTTATTTGAGACTACGATAATGCGAATACCCGCGTCCCGAAGGTCATGTAGCCATTGTTTCATCTCTGGCGTACCATCAGGATTGTTCCAAGCAATGAGAGTATTGTCCAAATCGACCAAAACAGCCTTGATTCCCTGCGCCTGCAGGCTTGGGACTGTCAGATCATAGACTGCTTCCACAGCAAAATCTGGCATGTAATTTTCAATCGCCATTCTGGCTCCTTTTCTTAACTTTTTTTCGCAATTTTCCTCAATAATAATGACAAAACAATCCATAAACCTGCACTGGCTAAACTGATGTAGAGCCAAGCATGGGGCTCATCTGTTAAAGGTAGGGGAACATTCATTCCGAAAAAGCCTGTCACAACTGCTAAAACTGCTAGCAAGACTGAAATGATAGTCAAGGTTGTCAAATTATCATTCAGGTTGTTGTTTAGGATGTTATTGTAAGATGCGGATAGTTGTTGGAGGACTTGAGAAATCAAATCCGTCATGGATACCAGCTGATGAGCCTCAATCATGGCATCATCAAACTGCTCTCTCTCAATCTCGTTAAAACTGCGATAGAGGGCATGCCCTTGGATATGTTCCAGCAACATGCGATTTTGCTTGGCAGCTGCAGTGAGGTAAACCATACCAGTCTCCAAGTCGGACAACGCAAAAAGATTTTTCTTAGTTGTTCGCTGACGCAAGAGACCATTGACCTCGTCCTTACTCTTGTCCATCTGCTCGATGACAGGATAATAGGCATTGCTGATGATTTCCAGACTGGCAAAGAGAAACTTGTAAATCGAAAGCGTGTCATGACTCTCCAGATAACGGGTCATTTGTTCAATGACATAGGCGTTCTTGGTATTACTAATGGTAATCAGGCGACGATGTTCCACGATAAAGGTCATGGGAAAGGCTTCATAGTATGCCTTATCCTTTTTCAAGTTCAAGACATTGTAGATAAAGGTCACAGTCCCATTTTCACGGTGATAATCCATGTGGGCACGCTCATTTCTATCCAGCGCATATTCGATGGTTTCCTTGTCCAAACCGTAGATTTCAGAAAGATCCTCTAGTTTTTTCAGCTTGTCTAAATCTAGGTTAATCCAGGCGCAACCATTACCCAACTGTTTTTCTAAAAACATCTTCTCTCCTTTACCAAACTCTTTCTATTGTACCATAAATCTGCTAAAATTTCAGGCCTGGTCTGTCCGAGAGAAATTGCTGACAACGGTGATATTCCGATTGGGAACGAAGTGCAGAACTCCGTCTTCTCCTCTGAGTTGCGTTGTTCGAATACCAACGCTGACAACCTTGCCCGATACAGTAATAGGACCATTTGTCAGAACGACCTCATCTCCCACATCCAGTTGACGTTCAAAGAGGATGAAAAAGCCATTGATAACATCAGACAGAAAACCTTGGGCTCCCATACCAATAGCCACTCCAGCAATCCCAGCACCTGCCAGCAAACTAGAAACTGGCAAACCTAAAATCGACAAAATGCAGTAAAGTAAAAAGAAATATAGGGTATAATTAAACACATTTTCTAATAAACGTGAAATGGTTTTCTGACGCCCGACATCATGGTGAGACATTTTTAGAGAAGGTTTAACAATTTTCTGCACCATGGTATGAAGCAGTTTTTTAGCTATATAAAAGATCAAAAATAAGAATAAAAGAGAAAGTACCTTGGTCAAGATATTCTCGATAATCGCTGTAATATCAAGCTTATTGAGATAGGTTTGAATAAATTCTTGCATAGAAAACTCCTTTCATTTATTATACCATACTTTCATAAAGTGTCAGTCTCCATAAATTTTCAAAAATAATAACAAAAATAGACAGAAAATTCTTGATTTTACCTAATATTTATACTATAATCATAAACATTACACAACAAAGGAGATTGTTATGAAAAAATTCATTCATGCTTGGAATAAGGAAAGCCTGATCAAACGTATTTTGATTGGCATGCTTGTCGGAGGAATCCTTGGACTGACATTTCCTACTGTTTCAGGAATTGGTCTACTCGGAGATCTCTTTGTTGGTGGTCTCAAAGCCATCGCACCTATTCTAGTCTTTGCCCTCGTTGCCAATGCCCTTTCCCAACATCATAAGGGACAAGATAGCAATATGAAAACGGTTATCTTCCTTTATTTAGTGGGAACCTTTGCAGCAGCACTTGTTGCTGTCCTAGCAAGCTTCATTGTCCCTGTTGAGATTACCTTGAATAGTGCCAATACAGAAATCGCACCACCAGATGGAATTGGCCAGGTCCTCAGTAACCTCTTGCTCAAACTGGTTGACAATCCAGTCAATGCCCTCGTTACTGCTAACTACATCGGTATCCTATCTTGGGCAGTTGTTTTCGGGATTGCTATGAGAGAGGCAAGTAAAAACAGTAAAGAATTGCTGAAAACCATGGCTGATGTGACTTCTAAGATTGTCGAATGGATCATTAACCTAGCTCCATTTGGAATCCTTGGCCTTGTCTTTAAAACCATTTCTGATAAGGGAATCGGAAGTCTAGCTAACTATGGAATCTTGCTTGCCCTCTTGGTGACAACCATGTTCTTTGTGGCCCTAGTAGTCAATCCATTGATTGCCTTTCTCTTTATGAAGAGAAATCCTTATCCCCTCGTTTGGAAATGTTTGCGTGTCAGCGGTGTAACAGCCTTCTTCACTCGTAGTTCTGCGGCTAACATCCCTGTCAACATGAAACTCTGTCATGACCTTGGACTCAACACAGATACCTATTCTGTTTCTATCCCACTTGGTTCTACTATCAACATGGCAGGAGCAGCCATTACTATTAACGTTTTGACCCTTGCTGCAGTTAACACACTTGGAATTCCTGTTGACTTTGCTACAGCCTTTGTCCTCAGTGTGGTAGCAGCTATCTCTGCCTGTGGTGCTTCTGGTATTGCCGGAGGATCCCTCCTTCTTATCCCAGTTGCTTGTAGCCTTTTTGGTATTTCTAACGATATTGCCATGCAAGTTGTCGGAGTTGGATTTGTGATTGGGGTCATCCAAGACTCATGTGAAACAGCCCTCAACTCTTCTACAGATGTCCTCTTTACCGCCGTTGCTGAATACGCAGCAGCCCGTAAAAAATAACTCATAAAGGCAAGCCTACTCAGGTCTTGTCTTTTACGCTTTTATTCTAATTTATTAGGAAATTCTTATGTCTATTAGCCAACGTACGACCAAACTCATCTTAGCTACCTGTCTTGCCTGCCTTCTTGCTTATTTTCTCAATCTTTCCTCAGCAGTTTCGGCCGGAATCATCGCTCTCTTGAGCCTATCTGATACGCGTAGAAGTACTTTAAAACTGGCTCGCAATCGTCTTTTTTCCATGCTTCTAGCTCTGGCGATTGGTGTTTTGGCTTTTCACTTGAGCGGATTTCATATCTGGAGCCTTGGCCTCTATCTTGCCCTATACGTTCCCCTGGCCTACAGGATGGGCTGGGAAATTGGCATCACACCAAGTAGCGTTTTGGTTAGCCACCTCTTGGTTCAAGAGTCAAGCTCTCTAGACCTTCTAGTCAATGAATTCCTTCTATTTGCTATCGGTACAGGATTTGCCTTACTTGTAAATCTCTATATGCCTTCACGTGAAGAGGAAATCCAGCACTACCACACGCTGGTTGAAGAAAAGTTAAAAGATATCCTCCAGCGCTTCAAATATTATTTATCCAGAGGGGATGGACGCAACCGAGCACAGCTGGTAGATGAATTAGACTCCCTTTTGGAAGAAGCCATCAGACTGGTCTATTTGGATCATTCTGACCACCTCTTTCATCAGACCGACTACCATATCCACTATTTTGAGATGAGACAGCGACAAAGCCGTATCCTGCGAAATATGGCCCAGCAAATCAACACCTGTCACCTAGCTGCCAGTGAAAGCCTGATTTTGGCACAACTCTTTTCAAAAATTGCAGGCCAACTGAGCCAGACAAATCCTGCTTCTGATTTACTAGATGAAATCGAACGCTATCTAGAAGTCTTTCGCAACCGCAGTCTGCCCAAGACAAGAGAAGAATTTGAAACCCGCGCCACCCTTCTTCAACTCCTACGTGAATCCAAAACCTTCATCCAAGTAAAAGTTGATTTTTACCAAAAATATAAACAGTAAAAAAGAAAACTTCAGACCAATCACAAAAGGTGAATATCTGAAGTTTTCTTTTATTTGTAAGTTATCACCATAAAGGTTAATAGTAGAACGAATAAGGCCAAACTCACCAATAAAGTGAGCACCTTGACCAAGGTGTTACTTTGCCAATAGCTTGGTTTACCAATATTACTAGTGGCATCCATGGAAAATAGTTGATTTTGACGGGGTTGTATGGTTACCAATACAATCAAAGCAATAGATAGGATAATAGCTAAAACAATTAGTATTTCAATCATAGATCTACCTCAAAATTCCCAGCAAAGTAAAGAGCAAACCAATCAGAATCATCAAACCCAGTAAGAGTGAAAAAGTCTTACTAATCTTTTCCCCTCGGGTTTCTTTTTCTTTCTTGATAGGTTTTTGTTTCAACTCTTCCATGCGACCTTCAACGTCTTTGTAAAATAAATCTTCGTCTGACATATTAGCCTCCTAAAACAGTTTGCATGGTTTCCTGATATCTCACCAAGTCAATATAATTTGCATGTTGACCTTGTTTTCCAAGTGCCTGACGCATTTGATCAACATCTGAAAGAGCCAGTTTAATGGTCTCAACCAAAGCAGAAACTTCACTACTTTCAAATAGATAATCTGGAGCGATATAAAGTCTATTATGCACTGTCTGATTAAATCCAAGGATCAAGAGATTGTGCTCAAATACCTGACGCACTGCCTGTAGCAACTCATTGCTGTGGTTGATATCCAAATAAATATCAGACAACTGATATAGTTCATGAATCTTCTGTGGACTAGCATTCTGATAAAGGACCACATTAGGATAGCGAAGCATATCTAAGAGCTTAGAAGACATCTCTGTCACCGCTGCGATACGGAAGGTAACATCAGGCAAGGCTTCTACGATTGCTTCTACTTGCTCGATCTGATCTGAATTAGTCAAGATTAAGGCATCTCTTCGAAGGAAATTATCACGTTTAAACTGGTAATGATAACCCAAGTTCACAAACTGATCATGGTATTTCTCGTCAGTCAACTCTAAAGCGCGCTCATAAGTCGCCTTGTTGGGAATGATAATCTTCTTAGTACGCACATCATCATTTTCCAAAATCAACTGCATATTACCTGGAATGGCATCATAGAGAGGTTCCTGCCAAACCAAAACATCTGAGCCAGACTTATCTGGATGATGGAAGGAAACCAAGAAAGGAGTCGCTAGAGTATTAAAGATAAGCTGACTTGTATCTATTTCCAAATCTTGCAAAAAGAAGGTAATAAATTCAACCTTATTTGCAAAGTAACGCATGGACTGACCTGGTAAGGTCAATAAGATATCACCCGTCACATGGTTTTCCAGCAAGACTTCCTGACCATTGACATCTTGGTAAACCGTCATAATCGCCTCACTATCAGCGCTATAGGTCGTTGTAGCAAAGCAAGCTCCAAAGCGGTTATAATGATCAACCTGGCGTACTCGGCCTTCTAGGTCTTTCCAGTCTACCTGTTTAACCAAGCGAGCCTGCATTCCATCAGCATAATGAATGACAGCCCTCTCCTCTGTCATATCTTCAATACGAGCAGACTGATTATTTCCTGAAATTTCCCAAAAAGCTGGAACAGGGACTTGGTTAAAATAGAGAGGTTTTCCCTTTTCATATCCTAGATAATAAGTAAAAGGAGATACCAGACCATCAGGTAGAAAACCATCTGCATCGATGACTACTCCAAGTTGAGAAAGACCAGTAGCGACTAGACTTTCATGTAAATCTCGACTTTCCTGACTATAACGATCATAAAGTTCAATCATGGAGCACCTCCTCTACTGTTTTCTTCCACTTTTCTAAAATTTCTTCGGTTAAGAAGCCTTCTGCAATTTGATAAGAATGGGCACGCATGGCTTCCAAACGATTTTCTTGATATAGTTGACAAATCTTAGCTGCATAAGCTTGCTTGATTTGATCTTCCACATGGTCAGATGAACTTGGAATCAAATAACCATTTTGCCCATCTTCTATAAAGGTCTGATTCCCATAAGGCACATCAAAACCAATTAGAGGAAGGCCTGAACCAATAGCTTCCATCAAGGTCAAACCAAAGCCTTCACTGGTAGAAGCAGTCAAATAGACCTCATACTGGTTATAAATCTGCGAAAGTTCCGCATGTCCCTTGAGCTGGATATAATCCTCTGCCTGATGAGTTGCAATAATGTCTCTAAGCAGAGAATCTTCTCCCCCACTACCATAAATATCGAAGGTTAATTCAGGTATTTCCTTACGTGCCTCAATGACCGCCTTGACCAACCAGTCAATGTGTTTTTCTTTGGCAAGACGCGAAGCCGTAATCAATGAAAATGGCTTACGTCCCTGACTTGACTCAGTTAATGCATCAATACTTCCTACAGGAATGGTAACAACCTTTGGTTGGTGCTGGGTGTATTTGGCAAATTGCTCTTGTAGAACTTCATTTTGTCTATTAGTTGATACGATAAAGAAGTCAACCTTATCTGCATTGGTAAACTGATAGTCATAGTAGTTGTTCCAAAGGATATAGTCCTCATTTGTAGCATTTTCACTATAATGCTCCGCATGAACAACCACCGCTAAATGCGCTGCTTGTGCTTCCTCAAAAACAACCTGTCCAATGCCTGTCTCTCTATCAAGAATAACCAAATCAGACTTGTTCAAATTCAAAGATTTCATAAAGGCACGCATAAAAGCTTGCTTCCCATAGAAAATCTTGTCCTTGAAACGGTAAACTTCTTCCTTCCCTTGATTCATCAAGATATCATAGGCTGGAGTCCCGTCTTCATTGTAAAAAGTTCTTTGGTATAGGACTGCAACATTATCCTTGGGAGCAAAATACTCGCTACAATAACGCGTATAAGAAAAGTAATCCTTCCGAATCAGTTTTCCTTTAAAAACATACTCCGCATGTTGAACCAAGTCCTTATTCTCATCCACCAAATAACAGGTAACAAACTTATCTTGGTCAGAAAAGAAGACACGTAAAACCTTACCATTCTTTTCTCTACGACTTTCAACGCCACCAAAGTAAGCCAAGACATCATCCACTGTCACGCTAGTCGGTGCAATCTTAATGTCTGTAAAGTGGTTATAAAGCCAGATCACTTGATCATCATCAAAACCAATATTGGCTGTTAAATGCTGAATATTATCGGCTAAAATCATATCTGTAAAGATAAACTTAGAGGACAGATTTAATTTGCGAAAAACACCAGCACGGTAGGCTTGGGCGTATTCAACACCGCTACTAGCCCAACCAATTCCTAAATTTATATTGTAAATTGTCATATTTTCCTCTTTTTATGGGAAATGAGTCATAATCTCACCCCTAGGAGTGACTTCAACCAAGCCCATCAGGAGATTACGCACCATATCCGCACGGATTTGTTCTTTCATAGCTTCAAAGCCCGCGTAGGCTTCTTGATAATACTCTACGATTGGATTTTTCTGACTAGCAGACTGACCACCGATAGCCATCGATAACTGTTGGAGATAGTCTACCTGCTCTACCCAGTTGTCATCAATAGCCTTGAGCATAGAAAGTCGTAAATACTGTTCATACAGATCATGTTGATCAAGCAATTCTTTCTTTTCAGAAAGTTCTTTATCAATCACCTGCTTCATAAAGCTACGAACTGTAGTCTTGTCAGTCACATCTATATAATCTGGAACTTCTTTAATATGAAAACTAATATTGGTCACAAGAAAATGGAAGAGTAACTCTCGGCTTTCATATTCTGAAGAAGTCACTTGATCTATGTAACTAGCAATGATTTCTTCTACAACATCCTCTAAGTCACGAGAACCATCTATTAAACGATTACGCTCCTTATAAATCATATCCCGTTGAATATTCATACTCTCCGCATATTCTAGTGTCTGACGACGTGCCGAACGTCCAGCACTATCACTAGCATGCTGAGCTCTTTCAACTAATTTCCGATACTTGCGACCCTTAAGAACCTCTGGTTGAGTCATATCTTGAACCTGATAATCTTTATATTTTTTATGCACCCAAGATGGACCAAATTTCTTGATAACATCATCCTCTAAGGAGACAAAAAACTTACTCATACCAGGATCTCCCTGACGACCAGAACGTCCACGAATTTGTAGGTCGATCCGCTGACTTTCCATCCGCTCCGTTCCAATGACAATCAAGCCACCAAGTTCTGCGACCCCTTTACCAAGCTTGATATCCGTCCCACGTCCTGCCATAGAGGTAGCCACTGTCACAGCCCCCATCTGACCTGACTCAGCGATAATCTGAGCCTCACGCGCCGCATTATTCGCATTTAGGACATTATGGGCAATCCCTTCACGAAGCAAGAGTGACGAATAGAGTTGAGACATCTCAACTGAGCCTACAAAAACGAGCAAGGGATTTCCCTTAGCATGGTATTCCTTGATATACTCCAAAGAAGCATAAACTTTTTCAGGTAAAGTGATATAGAGATTATCTGGATAGTCAATCCGTTGTCTAGGACGATTGGTTGGAATGCGTACTACAGACATATTGTAAGTTTCAATAAACTCTTTTTCCGCGACCTTACCTGTCCCTGTCATACCAGATATCTTATTAAACATTTTAAAAAGACTCTGATAGGTGATAGAAGCCATAGCCCTTGTCTCTGGAGACAATTTGACATGTTCCTTGGCTTCAATAGCCTGATGGAGGCCTCCTTGTAGTTTGGTCATCTCCATTAGACGACCAGTCCCCTTATCAACCAATACCATTTCATTCCCACGAATGACATAGTCTTTATTTTTTGTAAAGAGTTTATGGGCTCGAATCGCATAAACTAAATGACGAGCAAAAACTGCATGTTCTTCCTTGTAAAAATGATCTATTCCTAGGAAACTTTCTGCAGCTTTTGCCCCCTTGGTAGTGAGCCAGATTTCATCCTTCTCCTCTTTAAAGATATAGTCCTCTCCTTCTACCAAAGTCGTTACCAGCGTATCAATAATACCGTAGTGATTAGACTGAACACGCGGAGCTCCTGCAATAATCAGAGGTGTCTGAGCGCTATCCAGTAGAATATCATCAATCTCGTCAATAATAACGTAATCAAATGGGCGTAAAAATTTCCCTTCATCATTTGAGGCCAGATTATCATTTAAATAATCAAAACCTAAATTATTATTGGTTGTATAAATGATATCGGATGCATAAATCTTTTTTTTCTTTTCTGGCGTCAATTCCTCTTTAGAATCATCTGTTAAAGGTACCCCAATTGTCAATCCTAAGAAGCGATACACTTGTCCCATTTCCTCAGCATCGCGTTTGGCTAGATAATCATTGGTGGTAATTAACATGGTTCCTTTTCCTGTTAGGGCATTGAGATAAACAGGCATAGTAGCCGTCAAAGTTTTTCCCTCACCAGTATTCATCTCAGCAACATTTCCCTGATGGATAACAATCCCACCCATAACTTGGACATCATAAGGAAACATTCCTAATACACGTTTATCCGCTTCACGAACAACTGCAAAAGCTTCTACTAATAAGTCATCGAGAGTGGCACCCTCAGCAAGGCGTTGGCGAAATTCCACTGTCTTTGCTGCTAATTCTTGGTCAGTTAAGGATTCCATCTTTCCTTTAAGAGCATTAATTTTTTTTAAAATTCTCTTAACTTTCCGAAGTTGGATTTTTTGATAAAAACCTTTAAACACGATTTAACTCCTTAATAGAAAAAGAATAGAAATCTAAGGACTCAAAACCAGCACTTAGAAGGGAGACTTGGTAGGTATAGGTATCATCAGGATAGGTAAAATCAAAGACTTTCATTTTTTCAATTTTCTCTTCAAGCACATCTCCATATCTATCAAAAAAGACAACCTTTGTATAGACTCCATTAGTAGGATGACATTCATAATTCATACATAATTGATAATCTTGTTTTCTCTTCAGCAAAGGGAGACTGGGCTGAGTTCTGAAGGCTTGATAGTTCACACTAGAAAACCAAGTTTTTAAGGTTTCTCCTGATGTCACTAAGGGATTGTATAGACTAATATGTTTGTCTTCATAATAGGTTACCTTACTACCATACATAAATGTCCCTCCTACTTCTCCCCACTTAATGTCTGTTCTCTGATTGATAATCATTTGTCCAACCTTCCAAAATCTGATTTCAAAATCATACGGTAAAAATGCAGAAACCAAGCAACATTGGTATCTGTATCATCATTATGTCGTCCATCTGTACCTTTAGATAAAATTTTAGCTCCTGTATAACAAAGATGTTCTACTAACTGATCGTAGGCTTCACTATCCATATCTTCATCCTTCATATAGGAAAGACCAAAAGTTGTCTGTGTGAAATCGGCCTTTTTAAAAGTATTCCAAAAGGTTTGATTCAGCTCTTCCATGTGTTGGTAACTAACTCCACCCGTCTGGTGTCTCAGAACATCAAAACTGGTATTAAATACTCCTGGTGCCTCTAAACGCCCTCGTCTTGCAATAGTCCCGATATTAGCTAATGGCTTACCGACAATAACTGCACGTGGCTCAAAAGTGGCTCCATAGTAGAGCGATGGAAATGTTCCCATCGATAAGCCTGATAAAATCAAATCTTTAGATGTCAAACCAAGATAATCCAAGTAATATTGAATGGTTTCCTTAATCTTATTCTCTAATTCTTGACTACCTAAATAAAAGGATCCACCCTCAAGACGAGGATCCGAAAATAGAAGAAAAGGACATCCTAGATTTTTCATCATCCAATATCCCTCAAATCCTTCTGCAGGACGAAAACCGGAAAAATAAACAGCTAGAGGTGGCTTAAAATCACCTGGATGGAAAAAGTAGTTGATTTCATCTCGTTTGCTATCATGAATGATATTTCCCCCTAAAACAAACTTCCCGAACTGCTTACGACTCCAGCGCTGATGAAGATTACCAATCGTTAAAATTCCCTGACCTCGTGCTTCTACAGATATGGCGAGATAGCAGTCTCCATCTTTATTTTCCATAACAAGTGCTTGCTCTAGGTCATTTTCAGTCACTAGTATTTCTTCAAAAATTTCATCAACAGACCCACTCCATATCTTACGAATGACCAATCGTAACTCACAATTACCTTGTTTTTCATACTCCAACCATAGTTCTATGGGTAAGTTTTTATTTACTATAAAATTATTAGACCAGTATGCTAGTTGTTTGAAATCATCTCCAAAATTCCCTTCTAGGGTCACATGCTCAAATCCTTGATAGGAAATAGAACCTTTAAAAGACGAGTGAATTTGGATACTTGACGGAAATAATTTATCACCATAACCTCCACCAAAGAGAGAGGTTGACAAATCATTTAGTAATTGCTGGGGATCGGAGAAATCTACAGCCTGAGCACATCGTTTTTTTAAGCAATCAAGAATAGTCAAATCTGTCGTTTTATAATCTTGATTATAAAAAAGAGTATAGGGCTCAATCTGATAACTAAAAGGTAGTAAATCAGCTAGATACTGACCATCCTCTATCAAGATTGCATGAAAATTTGTGATGCTATCTATTTCCATCATTTTACGAAGGGCTAACGGTGAATTGGGACAGAAATAATACCAATCCATATTTTCAGGAATTTCGTAATGGTGAGCCCAATTATCAATCCCTATCTGTAGGATTTTATAGTCCTTTGACATCTGTAACCTCCTCAATCCACTGATGTAATTTATCTAAGAAACGTTGGCCAGTATGTTCCTTAATTTTATCAATAGAATAAACCAAGGCCTGGTTCCATTCTTTTAGTCTGTCTGTATAGTAGCCTGCAGCCTTTGAAAACTCTGTCACATCTGAAATCAAATAACCATTTTTCAAATGTTCCACATAGACGGTTTCAACTAGATTAATCTGAGGAATTCCCGCACTAATACCTGCTATTTGAGTATAGAGGTGTGGTTGTTTATTGAGATCCACAATCAAACGAACAAACTCGAGTGTCTTAATCAAATCCAATTCATCATTCATATTGACAAATTGAAAACGCAATTCTTGCTTCTGGTTTTCCTCTAGAGGATTTTCTGCACCACCATAGTCTAGGCCTTTTTCCAAGCTGTCAGTATGGATTTGTCCCTGAATGATTTCATTGACAAGGTTTTCCACTTCATCCATTTGTTCCTGACTAGCAGAGAAGGCTCCAAAAATGACTTCTGTGTTTTTAGTTTCAGCAATAAATGATAAGATCTGAAATAAGGCTTGTCTATCAATTCCTTGAGAAAAATCTAATTGATAGTAAAGTATCGATTCTTTTCTAGTCTGACTTCTTCCCAGTCGTAAACGTGTATCAAAAGGAGAAAGATGATGAAATTTATCCGATAGGTTAGGATATAGTTCCTGCAAGAATTGTAAACTATCTTCTCTATCTACTAAGACTAGATTCGCCTGTTCAAATGATGAAGCTAAATCTTTAAAACTAACTTGAGCATTCCGATTAATGAAAAGACTCAAAATTTTAGCAGTATCACTTGGTAAACAACTGAAAAGAAATTGGTCATGATGAGGATGAGAAGGGATGATGAAAATATCCTGTTTTTCCTGTTTTATTTGTAAATATTTATCAAAATATTCTGCGATCAATTGACTTATATCCGCGTAGTGAAGCTGCTTAAAACGATATCCAAATATTGGATTTACCTCTACTCGTCCTTCCTCGTTTAAATGCTCCCTAAATCTCCAGATACCTTTCGGATCCAAGTAGTCTTGATATGTAGGCTGTCCATTATCAAAATAAATGACACTGGATACAAACCCACGATCATCCATAATATAGTGCTTACTTATCTGACCATTGTTATCAAAATATTGGATATCACTGATAAAGCCTTCTACGCCATGTTCTACCTTTGCATACTTTTTACCATTTTTGTTAACTACTATTGCAAATGGACTATACAGAAACTGGCAATCACTATCCCACTCTATATCTCTGAGATTAAGAACCTGGGTGTGTATATCATGCAAATCTTGCATATCATCAAAGATAGAATAGACTTCTGTCTCTAAGACACCATGTCTATGTAAAAAATAACGTAAATGTGGCTGATAGGACAAGACTAATAGTCGAGATGCTATCTCTTGTCTTTGAAAAAGCCTAATTTGATTGAAAGTATCGTCAAATTCAAATCTAAAAGAAGAATAATACCATGGAGTCACATCCGCGTGCCATTGACGGCCTGAACCATACCAAGCTGGAATAAAATAATACATAAAAGCCTCCTAAATCAAGGGTTTATAGGTTTCATTTAGTCTCAAAGCCTTCATTTCATCTTTAATTGTAAAAATCATACCACCAAACATCATAAATAAACCTGGAATCATGGCAATCCTCAACAACTTTTCATCAGATAAAACAAATAACATTGGTGTACCTGCCATCAACACATTAAAAATTCCTCCTATAATCGAAAAGCGCAATACTAATCGATTAATAAAACGACTTGTTTCCTCACCTGGATAAACTCCATATATATACTCACCAGATTTCTTCATACGATCTGATAGTTGATCACCACTCATATTGATAAAAGCAAAAGCAATACTAAATAAAAAAATCATGGCAATATATGAGTAAATCCATAACGGTTTTCCAACTCCATATTGAGCTGATAATTCAGAGAAGACTGTAGTCTGCGGAAAAAGAGTCTGTAGTAGTAAAAAGATATAGGTAGGCAAACTTAAAAAGCTCATCACATACATAAAAGGCATCCCCCCCGCAGGGTTTAACATGATTTCCAAAAAAGAATACCTCTTGAAACGGCTACGTAATCCAATTTTATGAACTGGTATACGATAGCGCGCTCTATACATAAGCACCATCATATAGGTCAATACAATACTGCTCAATGCAATCAATATCATCATTCCCATAGAAATTCGGACAAGCTGAAATGTACTTAAAATATCTTGTGGAATATTTAAAACAATACTTGACAGTAAAATGACCACAGAGCCACCTACTCCAAGTTGAGCGTTTAAATCTGATAACCATACTAGGAAAAAGGCTCCTGCTATTAATAACATAGTATTTAATAGAGTGACCAAGAGTGATGAATAAAGATGCTGGATTGGTAGATTCAACGAGAGCGCTAAAGATTGAATCAAAGCAATAACCAGTGTTAAATACATCTTCCTTCTATCTTGAATTTCTACTGCCCCCGAAGAAATATTCAATTTCTTAGAAAAGGAAAGTAGTTGCCATAAAATCATTGATGACATCCATGGTGAAAGGCCTATCGAAAATAGAGATAGACTTCTCAGATTTCCTCCTAGAAGGGCAGTTGAAAACGCCAAATATGCTGTTGAACCACCTAGAAAATCCCTACTATTCAAATCAACAAAAGGAAGGGTAATACGACTTCCCAATACATAAATAAACAGCAGAAATAAGGTTGTTAATCCTTTTTTTACTGCCATTGATGAGTAAATTTTTTTCACAAAATAATCCTTCTCTCTTACTGTTAATCTAATCTTTTGTAATAAAAATAGTGATGTTACAACTTTAGTTTTGTTCTGCTTCAAAAAAGAGCTTCAATCTAAAACAAATATCTTTATATTCCTCAGTATCTATTAATTGATGGTATTCTAAAGTTTGTTTGTAATCCTTTAAAAGGTTGACAAATCGAATACGCATAACTGAGACATCTACTCCAGCTAAAACAAGATCTGATATTTTCTTGGAAAATACTTCAACCAAATCTCTTGCCCAAGAAAGATCAAATTTAGATCTCATAATACTACCTGAACGTCTTCTGTAGAGATAGACGTTATCATTGACAAACACTGTTTTTTTACTTCTTAAAAACAGTCTATGGGTGGAAGCTTCATCATCAAACCTTCTACCGTGAGTGAAGGAAACATCGTCAAATAACACTTTCTTATATAATTTAAAAGTAGTCAACATGAAGGCTGTACTATTCCATTTCCAAGCCCCTGCCTGTCTGTCTATTAATTCTTGTGGAGATAGCACTTCTACACAATAATCGGCTTCTGTAATGTAATAATAAAAATTACCATCACTTTCGTCATAAATGTAATAGTTTCCTACCGCTATATCAGCATCATTTTCCTTTATTTGAGTATACAGAACCTCAATCATTTTATCAACTGCAATATCATCAGAATCTACAATTACAACATATTGACCATTAGACTGTTGAATGCCAAAATTTCTTGCAACTGCCACACCTTCGTTCTCTTTATGAAATACTCTAACCCGCGAATCTTTTTCTGCAAATTCATCACAGATTTCAATAGAAGCATCCGTTGAGCCATCGTCCACTAAAATAATCTCAATATTAGAATACGTTTGTTTCCTAATACTTTCGACACACTCTACCAAATACTTTTCCGTATTGTATATAGGAACTATAACACTAATTAATTCGTCCATCATCACTATTCCTCTAACTTTTTAATTGCATTAACTAAAGCTTCTGGTTTGTCCACACAAAAGACACCGTCATAGATAGCATCATCCATACTTTTACGTGTTGAATCAAACGCAAATATTTTTTTACCTCTGTCTTGTGCCCTTGTAACTACATTAAGAACCTCTCCGCCTGTATTAATATCTAAATAAACACTAGAATCGTCTAATAGCCAATCGATTCTCTGGTGAAGAATAGATTGATACAAAGTCACGTTAGAATAGACAGACAATTTAGTTAAATCTTTATTACAATAAACGGGGGCTGCAACATGAAAATGCCAATCAGGTAACTGTTGTAATAAATACTCTAAATGTTTTATATCCGCACTCCAAGTTACAACCATTGCCTGTTTTTGCGATTGATTACTTCGTTCAAAGTAATTCAAACTAGAACGCTTAAAAGCGATCTCTGATCAATCTAAATCTCTATAAGCCCACCATAATTCACGTAGTCTAGATATACTATATGTATTCCATGGTTTATCATGACTAGCAAAATGAACAATGACAGGTGGATTATCATCTAGTCGTTCACATTCCTGAGCCAGACGAAAAGTATCAGTACCAACCATATAATTATATGTTTCATTTAATGCTAGCCAATTATCCTCAAAGTAAATATTTAAAATACTCTGATCCCCAAGATGAACAGCTTGATTCTGCTCTGCAGCTAATTCCAATAAACGATTAACAATAGAATGCTCTTTCCATTTTGCAGTATCCATCAGCAAAACTCCGGCATTAAATCCAGATTCTCTTCCTTCATAGGCATAGACATCATCAACAGCACCAATTGAATATCCTTTGAGATTCAACTTAAACAGAGAGGTCAACTCCCCTGTTACAATGATATCAGAATCAAGATACAGTACTCTATCAGAATCAACTACTTCTGTCGCAAAAAATCGAAAATAAGTAGCGTAATTTATATGAGGTCCTGTTTTATATCCTTCAAAAAGTTCTTTATCAAAGTGTACATTGTGAATTGTAGAATTCACAACTTCCATTTTTCTCCCCAATAATTTGAACCATTCAGGAGCTATATCACTATTAAGAATATAAAAATCAACATCTCTATTATGATACAATACAGATTTTATTGTCGTTTCAAGCTGAATTAGATAGGCATTATCAGCCACTAATACAATGGATTTTCTCATAGTTTTCTTTCTCTCATATAAAACTTAATTGCTTCTACTAAATCTTCTGGTTTTTTAGTTGAATAGAGTCCTGCATAACAATCATCAGTTAGTTCTTGGTAGCGACTACTTTCAAAACTAAGCATCGGTTTATTGTATTTCTTCACCAAATCATAAATATATACTAATTTCTGATCTAAATTCAAATCCAAATAAATATCTGAACTCTTTAGGAGTTCTTCTACCAAAATAGGAAAAGAATTAGGATAAAGGGTTACATTTTGATATTTAGATAATCTCTTTAATTCATCCGACATAAATGTATGAGCAGCAATATAAAAATGTACTTCTGGTAATTGTTCAACTAGATAATCAATTTTTTCTACACACCAAGAATTAGTTAAATTCATACAAGTTAATTTTGGTTTATAAATATCTGCAGAATAAAATACACCCTTTTCTTTCCAGCTAGATACTATATAACTCCATTCCATAAAAGAATATTTCCACCACTCTTCTCTCAAACGTCCAACAGAAAACTGCTTCCATGGTTTGTCAGGAGAAATATAGTGCAAAATTTTCGGAAGAGGTGTTAATGGAATTTCAAAAATAAAAGCATGATTCTTTTCAGCTGCACCAGCATCAAAACCTATTTGGAAATTATAAGTATCCTCTAGCTGGTAACAACTCTTTTGAAAAAGAATATTGAGAATAGACTGATCTCCTTCTCCCACATTTTCATGTTCTTTCTCAGTTAATTCAACTAACTGCTGACGAATATTATCTAATTTCCATTTTTTGTTGTTAATCAACAAAACTCCAGCATTGAAGCCAACTCCAGCTCCAAAGCAAGAACGAGCTGCAGCCAAGTAATTTTCACCTAAATCTAATTCAAATAGAGGAGTCAAATCACCCGTCACCACCAAATCACTATCAAGGTAAAGAACTTTATCTTCTGCTACAAAATCTGGAATAAAATAGCGTGCAAAGGTCATGTGATTGATATGTGGCAGTTTATTTGACCAGTTCATTTGAAACTGTTGTCCGATTAATTTGCAATCAATCAAGTCGCCGCCTATCTCTTGTAAATATATTCTTAATCTACTAAACCATTCCTGGGGAATATCTTGATTTAGCACATAAACTTTCACATGACGATTGTGCCTACAAAGTGACTTTATTGCCGTTTCGATTTGTCTAATATATGCGTAATCCCCTGCAAATACTACAGATTTCTTATCTTGTAACATTTCATCGTCTCTCTATCTTAATTTTCAGTGATATTTATTATCATTCAATAAATAGTCTAACATTTCTAAACGTTTTGTTTCCACATTCTCCTTAAGTTCTCGTTGAATTGCAATATCATGACGATATTTCAAATAGAACTTCATCTGGTCTAAATATTTACTGACATCATATCCTTTTAGTGCTAGCACGGCAATTCGTTCTAACCTAAAATCACAATCGTCACGCATCATCTTCGGTGAATAAGAATTCGAAAGTCCTTCTTTCCCAACTCTATACCAATACAAAACTTTATTAACATAAGTTACTTTCTCAACCTGCATAAATAGTTTATAATTGGTTCCTATATCCTCACACACCCGACCAAACGGAAACTGAACTTCTTGAAATAATTCCCTTTTAAATAGAATTCCCCAAGAAGTTAAAAAGCTCATATCATACCCCTCTAATAAAGGAAGTTCTTCCATTAGAAGTTTTGAATTATAATTTTTCACATAATAATCGGAGTCAAATACGTGAATATAGAATAAGCCATCTGACTCATTATAGGTTGAATAAGTTGAAACAACAATTTCAGAATGCTGCTCCTTCAAAGTTTCTATAAGAATTGATAAATACTCTTCAGTAACCCAATCATCTGAATCTACAAATGTAATATAATCTCCTTTAGATCTCTCGATTCCAAAATTACGTGCATCCGCTACCCCAGCATTTTCTTTTTCAAAATAGTGGAAACGACTGTCACGATCAGAATATTCTCGACAAATCACTCCTGAATTATCTGTAGAGCCATCATTTACTAATAAAACTTCAAAATTTTGATAGTTCTGTTTCGATAAACTGTCTAGGCAGCTAGCAATAAATGGTTCTACGTTATAAACTGGTACTATAACACTTATTAAATCTTTCATACTTCTCTCTTTGATAAATCAACTAAAATCTGACTATTATAAGTTTCATCCTCAATAAACTCAATATCTTGATCAAAATTATACTCTGCTGTATGTTTATGTGAAAATTTAACCTTAGTTTTAGCCCCCATCTTCATCCACTCATATTCTGAATCGATATGACCGATATCCAATACCTGATGACCTTTTCGACTTAAATGATAAGCTAACACTTTGGCTGTAGGACCAAGCATACATAAAATCAAGCGATCAGCCGCGTGCTTTTCAATTTCTTGTTCAATTTCATGAACTCTAGAAAATGCACTATGAGAAGGACAAATTATCCGCTTGATAGAATTGGCCTCATCGAACAAATCATTTCCCACACCTGACCGAGAAGTTGCACCTTCAACTATCAGTAAATCACGGTCTTTCCAGATACTTTTTAATTTTTCAAATTGGGATTTAGCTTGACTCTTGTCTTCAAAATCAATATAAGGGCGAGATACAAAGGTTGAGCCATACCATGAATCACTACACAATTCTCTGTAAAAATCCATATAATGATCCATATGATCTTTCCAAAATGGAATCGCCCAATATGTAAACCTGAAACGATCTGTAAAGGCATCAGGAAGGCACACAACTAATTCTTTTCGACTTTCTTGTCCGATAATATCTCTCATAGTTGAGACTAACTCTTCATCATAATCCTGGTAGGGAATCGAATGCCCTGCAAGCATATTAATTTCTCCATCCCCAAAACGAACCAAAGAAGACTTGTTCTCAATAATATAATCTAAGGTTTCATCTATCCCTTTTACTTGAATTGGATCCAGCTGTTTCCCTAGCATGTCCTTATTTATCAATTTTTGTAAATCAGCCAACATTCGTTCAGGATGTTCACTAGAATACAACCTTTGGCCATTATTTCCATTTTGAGATTTATAAAAAGCTAATATAGGTTTAGATAAATGAGTCATTTCTGCAACCATATCGGCTGTTGAAGTCAGTAAGTTGATATCTAAATAAACATCCATCTTTTCCTTCAACTCTTCTAACTTATCTCTAGAAATTGCTGGATAGAGTTGAATATTAGGATAACGATTAGATAAATCATATAATTTTGGTCCCATATCTGTCCATGCTGCAACTTGAAAAACAACATTGGGTAAGTGTTCAGCCAAATAGTCCAGCTGTTCAATATCCTGAGAAGCCGTAAACGTTAAACAAGTCAAACTTGGGACTTGTTTAAAGCAGGTAAGATGTCCATTTTTTTTAAAATCTTTAATTGCATCAATCATAAATGAAACTTTCCCATTTTCAAAAACGATTTGTCCCAAATTTCCATGATGAGTCGATTGAAAAGCTAATAGCCTTTTGTCCAGTTCCTTCAAAGATTTTAAAAAGTTCTCATCTGCACTACCATGATTGATATCCAAATATAGATTTGTTGACTTTTTCAACTTATCTAGTACAGGTGGGACAATCTGTGGATGTAATCTCACATTATCATATACAGCCAATCTTTTTAGCTTTTCTCCCATATCCGTCCAAGCCGCGATATGAAATACCACATCTGGTAGAGCTGTAACTAACTCTTCTATTCCTTCTAAATCTTGGGAATTTGTTAAAGTTAAACAAGAAAATTCCTTATCTAGAGGCGATATTAATTCAAACTCTCCTACATGATGTTGTAAAATTTGAGTCCATTCCAAATCATGGAATTCCCACCATAAATCACGGTAACGATTGGCTATCAAGGTAGTCCAAGGTTTTCTATAGGACACAAAATGTATGATGCTAGGTGATACTAATTCATTAAAATAGTTTTCCCATTTATTATAAAAAGCAGTTACATCATGACCTACTTGAAGGTTGAATTCTTTATCCAGCTCTAACCATTGATTAGAACAAACCTGGTTCAGAATCGTTTGATCACCGTTAAAATTTTCAAAACGGCCTTCTTCAACTTCCCTAATTGTTGCAATGGACTGTTCAATTAATCGTTCTTTTAGTTTCTCTTGACGACATTTTTCATTATTAATTAAAAGAACACCTGTATTAAATGTAATTCCATCTGTATCTTTAACTGCTGCGAGTAATTTTTTCTCTAAATCAAGACTAAATAATTTCTCCAAAGAAGTATTCACAATCAAGTCACTGTCTAAATATAAGACCTTAGCTTCTGGGATATAATCTGGGATAAAATATCTAGCGTAGGCAATTGAACTAATGTGATCTTGCTTTTCCCAATCTTGAAACACAGTTTGTTCAGGAAGTTTAACATCGATAATATCACTACCTAACATTCGAGCTATTTTTCGTGGTTTGCGAAACCAATCTGGCATAATATCTTGATTTAAAATATAAATTTTAACATCTCGATTGTGGTATAGGATAGATTTTATGGTTGTTTCTAACTGCGTGGTGTAATTGCGATCACCAGCTAATACAATTGTTTTAATCATCTTATTCTCTTAATCAATTCCTAAGTGATAGATTGCATCTACCAATAACTTTTTAGTGAAATAACCCTCTTTTAACAAATAACTAAAGGTTTTTATCCGATTCGTCATATCTTGATATTCTTGTACATTCATTTTATCAACTATCTCATGAGCTTCTTCTAGACTATCCGCCACAAAGCCCAAGCCTTGATCTACTATAAACTTAGCAGTTGATAAGCTACTTGGGACAATGACTGGTATGCCAGCAGTCAGATAGGTACTCACCTTATGAGATATATTTAAGGTATAGTATTGGTTACTTTCTCCATCATTTTGATGCGTTCCCCAGACAAGACCAAATCCACCCTTTGATAATTCTAACAACAATTCCTCATCTTTTTTCCATCCTTCGATGCTGAGATTTCTAGCATTGGAACTCGCTTCTCCTTTATTTGAAAATACTCTTAAAGGCGTATCTTGAGACCAATTTTGTAAGTCTGGAAAACGTTCTAAACTTCCAGCAAAAAAGAGTTCTTTTTTAAAAGATGGGGTGTATAAGGATAAATCATGAGGATGATCCCACATACCTTGAACGAGAATTTTCTTAGTTATCAATCCTTCTTCAATCAAGCGTTCTTTCATCCTCTCTGATGGGACGATCAAAACATCAGATAGATTATACATATACATGTATTCTTTCATGAGATAATAGTTACTATCAAACATGAGAGGGACAACATCATGGATAAAGCAAATAATTTTTACCTGCATATCCTTCAACTTATCAAACAAGACTCGATCAAACTCAAAGCCATTCCAGGTAGGAGACTGAAATACTAGGATATCTCCAATTGAAATACTAGCCATGATGCCATCCAGACGTTTATTCATTTCAGAAGGACTGTCTGAAGCAATGTTGTAAAAATAGATACCAACTTCTCTAAATCCCAGTTGGCTGGCTATCTTTTGAACAGCATTTTGCGCTAAGATAACCGTGCTATCACCTGCCATGCCGTATAAATTCGTTAAATGTAATTTCATATTTCTTATCTTTTAAAAATTCACTTTAAGAATAGAAAACTCTTTTTCTTTAATCTGATTTTTAGAATTTCTATTATTGCAAGTTTAAATAATGATTATGATTTTATTTCATATCAATAGCTATCATTTTCATTTAAAATAATGATATTATTTCCTATAAATTTCTAAGTATTTCTTGATACATCTGTATCGCATTTGAATTTTCTAAACCTACTTTTTCCTTTTCATTTATTCTAAATTGAATGAACGATTTCAAATTTGAAATATATGGAGACGAATCAATTCCTCTCACTATGAGATAGGGTAGTCGTCCTATTCGAATTTCAATATCATCCATCAACTGTCTTTCCGTCACAACTTGCCCCAACATTGATTCAGAATGCAGTCTGTAATTATAGAGGGCCTTATGAATATATAAGCAACTTGTCATACTCAAATACAATTTAAAGCTACACTCAAAATCCTCACCAAATTTCCGTTGCTCATTAAATAATATCTCATCAAATAAAGAACGTTTAAATAGTTTACCCCAAGAAACTGTGTAAGAACTATCATAATTTTCAAGGTTTGGTAGCTGAGTTAGCAATTCCTGACTAGTCCAGATTTTTTCATAATAATCCTGTTCCCAAACATGCATATAATAACAATTATCAGGCATACTAAACTGTTTATATGATCCTATCACAAAATCTGTATCATACTCTACTATTTTTGAATATAGTACTTCTAAATAGTCCGATTCCACCCAATCATCCGAATCAATAAACGTGATATATTTACCTTTTGAATACTTAATCCCCAAATTACGTGCTGATGCGAGACCTCCGTTTTCCTTCTCAAAATAATGGAAACGAGCATCTTTATCAACATATTCTTTACAGATATCAGCTGATTTATCTGGAGATCCATCATTTATTAGCAAACATTCGAAATTTTGATAGGTCTGATTCTGAATACTATCCAAACATTGTCTCAAATATTTCTCGACATTGTAAATAGGTACAATAATACTAATTAAGGCTTTACTTTCATAATCTGCTATTTTAGATAGTAGTTTTTGTTTTTCTTGTTTGTATAACTGTTTATACTGATTATTCTCTGGTACAAATTCGATGTCATGATAATTCAAATGTAAATATTTTAGTTTTTCAACTAATAATTTCGTTCTATCACTCTCATCTTTAAAAAACAAGTCATATTTTTCGAATATCTTAAATACATCTAATTTTTCTTCTGAAAACTCTTTAGTAGTGATTGAATTTGGACGAATCCTGTAACCATAGATAACTTTTGGTAATTTAATCCATTTTCCTGAATGACTTACCAACTCGGGAATAACTGCTAAATCTTCAAATATCCACCCCTCTGGAAAAAAATCTTCTGTTAATAAACTTTTTCGAAACAATTTTGGAAAAACGCTAACTCTCAGCTCATTTAATGCCAATTCTCCCAATTTGTCATCCTTGGTTATTAATATTTTTTTCTCAAAATTATGAGAAACATTATCAACTTTTATTTCATCATGGAAATTTTCAATCATTCCTTCTATAATATCAACATCATCTTCAATGTGTTCTATTAAAGTTTCTAAGAAATCAGAATAAATATAATCATCACTATCTACAAAAGCTACAAAAGTAGACTCTTCTCTAATATGACTAATCCCTGTATTTCTAGCTCCACTTAAACCTTTATTAGATTGATTGATTAGTTTGAAACGACTATCTTCTAGATACTCTTCCGCAATTTGTTGTGAGTTATCCGTGGAACCATCATTAACCATAATGCATTCAAACTTCTTATAAGTTTGATTCTGAATACTATCCAAACATTGTCGCAAATAATTCTCAACATTGTAGATTGGAACTATAATACTGATTAATTCATTCCCCATATACTAACTTACCTAGCCTTGATTTATTTCTATTTCCCGTTTAATCTCTTCTTTTTACAAAAAGATGCCCATCATTATAAACCACACTGTTTGCTGGAATATCATTGCGTATGAGGCAACCTGCTCCGATAATGGTATTATCCCCAATCGTCACTCCTTTTAAAATCGTGACATTACTTCCTATCCAGCAATCTCTACCAACTCTAATCGGAGACGTAGTCCACTGCCACTTTTCAATTCTCTCTGCTGTATAAGTATGATTATGGTCATAAAAACGGACACCTTCTCCAATCATGGTTCCAGATCCGATTTCGATGCGGTCAATACAGTTTATACTACAGTAGTTATTCAAAAAGACTCCTTCATAAAGAATAAGCTTTCCAGCAGGTAGTTGAAAACTCTCAAAATTACGGCAAGTAACCTTCTGAGCGACACATAGACTAGCAGAAGATCCTATCTCAAAGGAATTCCATGCGCCTTCCTGATAAATACGGTCCAAGTCATTTACGGTGATATGAGGCTGATTCAAACAATCTAAAATCGCCTCAACCATTGCTTGAGGAGTAGAGGAAGAATAGCATTCTTGTCCTTGTTGACCATGCATAGTATTATCAAAAGCAAGAACTCTCTTGCCAGCCTGAGAAAACCGTGCCACCACCTGATCTACTTCTTCATAATGGTTGATATCCAGTAACACATCACAAACTCTCATCAAAAAAGAAATACTAGCTTCATCAGTTACTGTATGTAAGCGCACATTTCCCTTTGATTGTAATTCTAACATTCTATCTGAAAATACAACGGGAGCTGCAATATGAAAACAAACTTGTGGGAGCTGGTCCAAGAGATACAGCAAGTGTTCAATCTGGTCACTAACAGTTAAAATTAAAGCATCACCAATCATCTTCAGCTCCATCCCCTTGCACATTCTCTCAGTTTTTCAATCATATCTCCGACTTGATCTGTCTGATACGTTAGCTGCCCCATGTCTATCGTTTTAGTATTTTCAAAAGCGAAGACTGGTTTCCCATTTTCTGTAAAATATTCTAAAAATTCTTCCGTCTTTTCACCATGATTAATATCTAAAAGTACTTGACTTGTTTCTATCAATTCATTATCAACATCTACCAAATAGTGAATTCCATTAAAAATAGTCACGTTTGGATAAACCGTCATCTGAGCCAATCGATCACTAACCATCACTCTAGCAGCGATTTTAAACTGAATATCTGGTAAGGATTGAACCAATGTTTCAATTTGTTCAATATGGTCTGAGGCTGTATAGATGAGACAAGTGAACGGTTCCTTTATCGGATAAAGGTGAGATTTTTGTAATGGATGTAAATGATGATTTTGTCCCAATTCTGTCCATTCAAGGCCATGGTAGTACCACCAAACATCACGATAAGTTTGAGCCGCCAAGTCCTTCCACGGTTTCCTATGAGAAAGATAATGAATAATAGCAGGATAGTCCTGACCTGCAGGTAATTGATAATCAGTGAACTGCTTATGAATGACAATATGATTATAATCAAAGTCCAATTCCAACCATTTATGTTCAAAAAGCATATTCAAGATACTCTGATCTGCCTGATCTACCTTATCATGCCATTCATTAGTCAAATCAATCAACTTTTGAGTCATATTCTCTTGTTTCCACAAGTCATTATTGATTAAGAGAACACCTGCATTAAAGATTTCTCGACCGAAATAGGCTCTGCCTCCGAAATCTCTAACAGCAGCTAAAGGATAATCTTGTAAGTCTGTAGCAAACAAATCATCCAGATTTTTCGTTACAACCAGATCACAGTCCAAATAAAGTGCCTTTTCTTCTTTTACAAAATCAGCTACGAAATAGCGTAAAAAAACTGTGTAACTAATATCCGTTTTATAACGCGAAATTTGCTCAGACGTTACCCGGCAATTAATAATTTCTGAGTCAAACTTCTCTAAGCGCTGATTTAATTGCTTGATCCATTCATTAGGAAAATCACTATTAATCAGATAAAAACGAAGCGAACGATTGTGGTAACAAATAGATTTAATCGTAGTCAATACTTGGTCTACATAGGCGTAATTCGCCGCTAGGACAATGGCTTTCTTTTGTGTTTTCTTAGTTTTTTCAAGTTGAACTAGTAGATGTTTTTTTGCCTCACACTCTTTATAGGTGGTAGTTTCTTCTAAATCACTTCCCTTACCATTAGAAAGACTTCCTTCTAACATCTGACGATAAATAGCTAAATGTTTTTCTAAAGGATATCCTAGACTGGCTAATAAAGTGATACGTTCAGACATGGCATCAACCAAGGCATGCATCCACTTTTCTGTCCAAGTCCTGGACAAACTATTATTTCTGATGCGATAAGAATAGATCCCTTTATGGATATAAACAATCTTTTCAGCCAACAAATAAATCTTTTGATTGAGGTAACCGTCTTCTCCTAATTTACCTACATCGAAGCGTAACTGCTCGAACAATCTTGCCTTATAGAGTTTACCCAAAGCAGATATCAAAGCAAAATTCTTCATTTCTTGGGATTCATATAAGTTCTCAAAGATAGAAATATTGTCATATACTTTCTCATAATAAGAGTCTCCTAATATATGAAAATAGAACATTCCTTCACTTTCGTTGAAAGAATAATAATTACCTACTGCAATATCAGCCTGATACTGTGTTATTTTTTTGTATAGGGTTTCTACATAATCTAACTCAATCCAATCATCTGAATCCACAAAGGTCACATAATCTCCGGACATATTTTCCAGACCGGTGTTTCGTGCGGCAGACAGGCCAGCATTTTCTTGTTCTATATAGATAATTCGGTGATCTATTTCTACAAATTCTTTACAAATCTCAGCTGAAGCATCAGTAGAACCATCATTAACGACAATAATCTCAATATTTTTATATGTTTGAGCAATAATACTATCTAGGCATTTTCTTAGATAGCTTTCCACATTGTAAACCGGTACAATGACCGTTATTTTATCATCCACTAGCGATTTTCTCCTTATATTTATTATACAATTTTTTAGTCAAAATTTCAGCTATATAATAGTAAAAACCCCTTGAAAATTCTACTTTTTCAAGGGGTTTCTATGATTTACGTGCACGAGTTAGTTTTGCCTAAATTTATAGGTCATCTTACTCTTCTTCATCACGTTTACGACGTTTCGCAACCAATCCAATACCTGTAACTGCTGCCAAAGCTCCTAAAAGCACGGATGATTTGGAAGCTTCTGTACCTGTATTCGGCAATTGCTGTCTAGTCTTACCTGCTGATTCAGAAGCTGATGCACTTGTTGACGCTGATTCAGAGGCCGATGTGCTTGCTGATTCAGAAGCGCTTGTGCTTGCTGATGCTGATGCACTTGTTGATGCTGACTCAGACGCCGATGTGCTTGCTGATGGCTCGCACTTGTTGATGCTGACTCAGACGCAGATGTGCTTGCTGATTGGCTCGCACTTGTTGATGCTGACTCAGACGCACTTGTTAACGCTGACTCAGATGCGCTTGTTGATGCTGATTCAGATGCACTTGTTGATGCTGATTCAGAAGCTGATGTGCTTGCTGATTGGCTCGCACTTGTTGATGCTGATTCAGAAGCTGATGTGCTTGCTGATTCAGATGCGCTTGTGCTTGCTGATTGAGATGCACTTGTTGATGCTGATTCAGACGCAGATGTGCTTGCTGATTGGCTCGCACTTGTTGATGCTGACTCAGACGCAGACGTGCTTGCTGATTGGCTTGCACTTGTTGACGCTGATTCAGATGCCGATGTGCTTGCTGATTGACTCGCACTTGTTGACGCTGACTCAGATGCGCTTGTTGACGCTGATTCTGAAGCTGATGTGCTTGCTGATTCAGAGGCGCTTGTGCTTGCTGATTCTGATGCACTTGTTGATGCTGATTCAGAAGCTGATGTGCTTGCTGATTGGCTCGCACTTGTTGATGCTGATTCAGAAGCTGATGTGCTTGCTGATTGGCTCGCACTTGTTGATGCTGATTCAGAAGCTGATGTGCTTGCTGATTGGCTAGCGCTTGTGCTTGCTGATTCAGATGCACTTGTGCTTGCTGATTCAGATGCACTTGTTGATGCTGATTCAGAGGCACTTGTTGATGCTGACTCAGACGCAGATGTGCTTGCTGATTGAGCTGCACTTGTTGATGCTGACTCAGACGCAGACGTGCTTGCTGA
>NZ_JAKUXK010000013.1:0-30551 GCF_026782865.1 Streptococcus mitis | reverse complement strand
ATAACATCCAACTTGGGAATGCAGGGGATGCCCATACGAAATCCTATAATCTCATCCGAGATACGCTTTTCATGGGGAATGACAAGCTGTATCATGATGTTGGTAATGTCTTTGTGACGGCGAGTGCCATCATGATTCCCATAGGGCAGACTCAGAGCGTTGTCAAGGGCTTGACTCAGTTTGCGATAGGGGAAGCAGGAGCCTATACAGCGGGTCAGGTAGCCTATCATGGGACTAAGCTCCTAGGTGGAAGTGAGGAAGACGCTCAAACCGCAAACTTTATCGGAAACCTGGTAGGAGGCTATACGGTCTCCTCAGCAGCCAGCAAGTTTAGTCTCAATAAGGTGAAAAATAACTTATCTGAACAAAATTTTTCTAATTATAGAGAGTTTTCAACTAGAAAGATTGGTAACTTCAAGACAAATTTCAAAGATGTTGAAACGAAAATAACTGTTGAGACTCGTAATGCGGCAGGTGAAATTCAGCGTATCCAATTAAAAGCGGTCGGTGTAGATAAAACTGGAAAAATTCGGATTCCGGATTATACAACTGCAAAAGATGGTTTATCCATTAAACGCCAAACAATCCTTGATAATATCGAAAGAAATGGCGGAGTCATTGTTGGTAAGGGGAATGGTAAATTTGTTGGTAGTGTAGAAATTCCAAAGAGAACTCGGATTGATGTAATTAATAGTAGCAACTCAAAAATTAAAAACTTTAAGATGGAGCTGGAAAAAATACAGCGAGCAGATATGTCTAGAAAAATCGTTGATGGTTTGATTAGTACAGAAAAGGGTCAACGTTTAGATCCTTCCAGATATCTTTCACACCAAGAGATAGAGACACATCTAAATATGTTTAAGGATGGAGTTGTAAAGGTTATCAGTAAAGAAGGATTTAATAAATCTGTAATGGAATTTGGTGGGAATATTGGACCAGAAAAGGGACATTATGTAATGCCAAAATTTATATATGATAAAGCTGTATTGGCATCAGATGGGAATCCGAGAGTATTAGAGGAATTACTAGGCTTAGATAGAGGGTATTTAGGTGATTCACCTCTTACTATTAATGTTAAACACCCTAAAAATTTACGTATGCCATCAGGCAATGAGCCAGGTGCTTGGCAAGACCTTTGGGAACCAGGAGGTTTTACAAAGGGAGGTATACCAGAGGCAGTTGTAGATCAATTTAAACCAGGTGATTATACAATAGGAAAGATATTTGAATAGGTGTTTGTATGACAACAGAAATTCAGCAATACAAAAATTGTACGATATTAAAAAACAATAATGATTATCAGATTTTGTGGAGTAGAGGAAAAGAAGTGCTTAACTTTCCCATTAGCCAGGAATTAGCAGAACGTGTTTCAAAATCAGACAAAGATTCTTTAGAAGTAATGTTTTATTGTGAAAATCAACGTTGGCCAAAGAAAGATGAGTTAGAAGATTATAATCAATCGGATACGATTGTACATAGAGGCAATGGATTTATTGTATATGAGACAGACGGCTATTACGAAATTAGCTTCTTTAAAGAAATTGGCGGAGCCATGGGTCCAGAAGTTCGCTATCCTATTACTAAAGAACTGATGGATAAAGCATTTGAATCTTCTAGGGGAGCATATGAAGTCATGATTTATGCTGAAACAGGGCACTGGCCCCTAAAGCAAGACGATATTGATAGAAACTACATACGTAATCACCCTGAAGCTGTTCTACTAAATATAGAAGATAAACGTGAGTTATTTGATGTTAAAGAGTTTAAATCTCTTGTACAAAAGGCTATATCTTCGAAATTAAAGCCAACTGAACTTGATGCAATTGGTACAGTTGATAATCATTTGGAACTTCTTCTAGTAGACCCTCTCGAGTGGCAGGAAGAAATTGAAGCAGTTCATTTGGAACTTCTGCAGGAAAAAATGAACAACTATATCTACTTCCTCGAAAGCAAGCAGTATGTGGCACGATACGGTGATAAGTTTGACAAAAAAGTCATCCATATTACCTTCCAATATTCTCCATCGGATAATGGACTAGCCTTTCTTGCTGCGGTTCAGAAGGTATTACAACTGACGGATATGAGCTTGAAGATAGAATTACCGGAGTAGTAAAGGGAGCGGAAACGCTCTCTTTTTGTGGTATAATTTGACTAGGTTACGAAGGCTTTTGTTAAATAGGTAAAAGTAGCGAACTATTTATGCCAACGATTGACACAAAAGGGCATTCATATGACGATTTTTTTATACGCTATTAAGAAACAGGGAGATTATGAGATAAAAGATCTATGTGTATGAACTGGACTGTACCCCGAAAGTTAGGCATAAAGGATATAACACTTGGGGAATTTCATAATTTAGTTTAATAAAGATGAGGTAACTTAGCAATTTGAGAAAAATTTAGGCCTTGAGTACAGTAAATGAGAATACTTTCACTCTTGTTTATGGTAGAATGATGGTAGCTCATAAAACTTTTTTGGTAACTAGTTCGTTCAATTCTATTTTATTAGAAAATTTTATGAGTTTTTATTGTGCAATTAGATTGTATAATCAAGATAGAAAAAGTCATTAGAGCAAAAAATGGAAAGAAATAAGAGATTATGGTATAATAAAAAGATATAAAAAAGGAGTATTTATGGACATTTCAGAAATTCGTCAAAAAATTGACGCAAATCGTGAAAAATTAGCTTCTTTCAGGGGGTCTCTTTGACCTCGAAGGTTTAGAGGAAGAGATTGCCATCTTGGAAAACAAGATGACAGAACCTGATTTTTGGAACGATAATATCGCGGCCCAAAAAACGTCGCAAGAATTAAATGAATTAAAAAACACCTATAACACCTTCCACAAAATGGAAGAGTTGCAGGATGAAGTTGAAATTTTATTAGACTTTTTAGCTGAAGATGAGTCGGTGTATGAAGAATTGGCTGAACAGTTATCAGAACTTGATAAGATGATGACTAGTTACGAGATGACCCTTCTGTTATCAGAACCTTATGACCATAATAATGCGATTTTGGAAATCCATCCAGGATCTGGTGGTACTGAGGCTCAGGACTGGGGTGATATGTTGCTTCGTATGTACACTCGCTATGGAAATGCTAAAGGTTTTAAAGTAGAAGTTTTGGATTACCAAGCAGGAGATGAAGCTGGTATTAAGTCGGTAACCCTATCCTTTGAAGGACCTAATGCCTATGGTCTTCTCAAGTCAGAAATGGGTGTTCACCGTTTGGTCCGTATTTCACCATTTGACTCTGCTAAACGTCGCCATACCTCTTTCACATCTGTAGAAGTGATGCCAGAGTTGGATGATACCATTGAAGTGGAAATACGTGAAGATGACATTAAGATGGATACCTTCCGTTCAGGTGGTGCTGGTGGACAAAACGTCAATAAGGTTTCAACAGGTGTACGTTTAACACACATTCCTACGGGAACTGTCGTCCAGTCAACAGTCGATCGTACCCAGTATGGAAATAGAGATCGTGCCATGAAGATGTTGCAGGCTAAGCTCTATCAAATGGAGCAAGAAAAGAAAGCTGCGGAAGTTGATTCCCTCAAGGGTGAGAAAAAGGAAATCACATGGGGAAGTCAAATCCGTTCTTATGTTTTCACGCCATATACTATGGTAAAAGATCACCGAACTAGCTTTGAAGTTGCGCAGGTAGATAAGGTTATGGATGGAGACCTAGATGGTTTTATCGATGCCTATCTCAAGTGGAGAATCAGCTAAGATAGAAAGGAACTCACATGTCAATTATTGAAATGAGAGATGTCGTCAAAAAATACGACAACGGAACGACTGCCCTACGTGGTGTTTCGGTAAGCGTTCAACCAGGGGAATTTGTTTACATCGTAGGACCTTCAGGAGCAGGAAAGTCAACATTTATTAGATCTTTGTACCGAGAAGTCAAAATCGAAAAAGGAAGCTTAACAGTAGCAGATTTTAATCTAGTTAAAATCAAGAAGAAAGATATTCCGCTTCTACGTCGTAGTGTTGGGGTGGTCTTTCAAGACTATAAACTCTTGCCAAAGAAAACCGTTTATGAAAATATTGCCTATGCAATGGAAGTTATTGGTGAGAGTCGCCGTAATATCAAAAAACGTGTTATGGAAGTTTTAGACTTGGTTGGATTGAAGCATAAGGTTCGTTCTTTTCCAAATGAACTTTCAGGAGGAGAACAACAACGGATTGCGATTGCGCGTGCTATTGTAAACAATCCCAAAGTATTGATTGCGGACGAACCAACAGGAAACTTGGACCCGGATAATTCATGGGAGATCATGAATTTGTTGGAACGCATCAATCTCCAAGGTACAACTGTCTTGATGGCTACCCACAACAGTCAGATTGTAAATACCTTGCGCCACCGTGTCATTGCCATTGAAAATGGCCGTGTCGTTCGTGACGAAGCTAAAGGAGAATATGGATACGATGATTAGTAGATTTTTTCGTCATTTATTTGAATCATTAAAAAGTTTGAAACGAAATGGCTGGATGACAGTAGCAGCTGTCAGTTCGGTTATGATTACTTTGACACTTGTTGCCTTGTTTGCATCTGTTATCTTTAACACTGCAAAATTGGCTACCGATATTGAAAACAATGTCCGAGTGATGGTATACATTCGTAAGGATGTAGCCGACAATAGTGAGACTATTGTAAAAGAAGGTCAAACAGTAACCAATAATGATTACCATAAGGTATATGATGCTTTGAAAGCTATGCCCACTGTTAAAAGTGTTACCTTCTCAAGTAAAGAAGAGCAGTACCAGAAATTAACTGAAACGATGGGCGATGATTGGAAAGTTTTTGAAGGGGATGCCAATCCACTCTACGATGCTTACGTAGTAGATACAAATACCCCAAGTGATGTCCAAAAAGTAGCTGAAGAGGCTAAAAAAATTGAAGGTGTGTCAGAAGTTCAAGATGGCGGTGCAAATACCCAGCGTCTTTTCCAACTTGCTTCCTTCATCCGTGTTTGGGGATTAGTTATAGCTGGTCTGTTGATCTTTATAGCAGTGTTCTTAATTTCCAACACTATTCGTATTACAATCATTTCACGTAGTCGTGAAATTCAAATCATGCGTTTGGTGGGGGCTAAAAATGGTTATATCAGAGGTCCATTCTTATTAGAAGGTGCCTTTATCGGTTTGTTTGGTGCTGCAATCCCATCAGTTTTAGTTTTCTTTGTTTACAATATGGTTTATCAATCTGTAAATAAATCATTGATTGGACAAAACTTGTCAATGATTACACCAGATATATTTATACCTCTCATGATTGCACTTCTTTTTGTTATCGGTATCTTTATTGGTTCAATTGGATCTGGTATATCAATGAGACGTTTCCTAAAGATTTAATACTATATTTCTTGAAATACTAGAATAATAATGTAAATATAAAAGAGGAAGTGTAAAAACTTTCTCTTTTTTCTCCATTTTTTTTATAAAAGCCTTTACAAAAAAAATTAAAGTGGTATAATTAATACATAGTTAAGTGCAAACGTTTTCGTAAAACGTTTGCCTAAATAAAAATAAAGGAGATTTGAATGATGAAAGATACATTCAAAAATGTCTTGTCTTTCGAGTTTTGGCAAAAATTCGGTAAGGCTTTGATGGTGGTTATCGCGGTTATGCCGGCTGCTGGTTTGATGATTTCAATCGGTAAGTCTATCGTAATGATTAACCCAACTTTTGCACCACTTGTAGTTACCGGTGGAATTCTTGAGCAAATTGGTTGGGGGGTTATCGGTAACCTTCACATTTTGTTTGCCCTAGCAATTGGAGGAAGCTGGGCTAAAGAACGTGCTGGTGGTGCTTTCGCCGCTGGTCTTGCCTTCATCTTGATTAACCGTATCACTGGTACAATCTTTGGCGTATCAGGAGATATGTTGAAAAATCCAGAAGCTATGGTAACAACTCTCTTTGGTGGATCAATCAAAGTTGCTGATTACTTCATTAGCGTTATGGAAGCACCTGCCTTGAACATGGGTGTGTTCGTAGGGATCATCTCAGGTTTTGTAGGGGCAACTGCTTACAACAAATACTACAACTTCCGTAAACTTCCTGATGCACTTTCATTCTTCAACGGGAAACGTTTCGTACCATTTGTAGTTATTCTTCGTTCAGCAATCGCTGCAATTCTACTTGCTGCCTTTTGGCCAGTAGTTCAAACAGGTATCAATAGCTTTGGTATCTGGATTGCCAACTCACAAGAAACTGCTCCAATCCTTGCACCATTCTTGTATGGTACTTTGGAACGTTTGCTCTTGCCATTTGGTCTCCACCACATGTTGACAATCCCAATGAACTACACAGCTCTTGGTGGTACTTATGAGATTTTGACGGGTGCAGCTAAAGGTACTCAAGTATTTGGTCAAGACCCACTATGGCTTGCATGGGTAACAGACCTTGTTAACCTTAAAGGTGCAGATGCAAGTCACTACCAACAATTGTTAGATACTGTTCACCCAGCTCGTTTCAAAGTTGGACAAATGATCGGTTCATTCGGTATCTTGATGGGTGTGATCGTGGCTATCTACCGTAATGTCGATGCTGATAAGAAACATCAATATAAAGGTATGATGATTGCGACAGCTCTTGCAACATTCTTGACAGGGGTTACTGAACCAATCGAATACATGTTCATGTTTGTAGCAACACCTATGTATCTTGTTTACTCACTTGTTCAAGGTGCGGCCTTCGCTATGGCTGACGTAGTAAACCTACGTATGCACTCATTCGGTTCAATCGAGTTCTTGACTCGTACACCTATTGCGATTAGCGCTGGTATCGGTATGGATATCGTTAACTTCGTTTGGGTAACTGTTCTCTTTGCTGTAATCATGTACTTTATCGCAAACTTCATGATTCAAAAATTCAACTACGCAACTCCAGGACGTAACGGAAACTACGAAACTGCTGAAGGCTCAGAAGAAGCTAGCAGCGAAGTGAAAGTTGCAGCAGGTTCTCAAGCTGTAAACATTATCAACCTTCTTGGTGGACGTGCAAACATCGTTGATGTTGATGCATGTATGACTCGTCTTCGTGTAACTGTAAAAGATGCTGACAAAGTCGGTGATGCAGAACAATGGAAAGCAGAAGGAGCTATGGGTCTTGTCATGAAAGGACAAGGAGTTCAAGCTATCTACGGTCCAAAAGCAGACGTATTGAAATCTGATATCCAAGATATCCTTGATTCAGGTGAAATCATTCCTGAAACTCTTCCAAGTCAAATGACAGAAGCGCAACAAAACACTGTTCAATTCAAAGGTCTTACTGAGGAAGTTTACTCAGTAGCAGACGGTCAAGTTGTTGCTTTGGAACAAGTAAAAGATCCAGTATTTGCTCAAAAAATGATGGGCGACGGATTTGCTGTAGAACCTGCAAATGGAAACATTGTATCTCCAGTTTCAGGTACTGTATCAAGCATCTTCCCTACAAAACATGCTCTTGGTCTTGTGACTGAAGCAGGTCTTGAAGTATTGGTTCATATTGGTTTGGACACAGTAAGTCTTGAAGGAAAACCATTTACTGTTCATGTAGCTGAAGGACAAAAAGTTGTAGCAGGTGATCTTCTTGTCACAGCTGACTTGGATGCTATCCGTGCAGCAGATCGTGAAACTTCAACAGTGGTTGTCTTCACAAATGCTGAAGCTATTAAATCAGTTAAATTAGAACAAACAGGTTCTCTTGCAGCTAAAACAGCGGTTGCTAAAGTAGAATTGTAATACACTTGAGGTTGGAAGCTGTTTTCCAACCTCTTGTTTTAGGAGAAAAGCATGAAATTTTTAACACTCAATACTCATAGCTGGATGGAAAAAGAAGCTGAGAAAAAATTCCAGCTCTTGCTTGAAGATGTTCTTGATAAAGACTATGATTTGATTTGTTTCCAAGAAATCAATCAGGAGATTACCTCGCCAGAGGTGGAGGTTAATGACCTTTATCAAGCTTTGCCAGTAGCTGAGCCTATTCACCAAGACCATTATGTTAGACTTTTGGTTGAAAAGTTGTCAGAGCAAGGGAAATATTACTACTGGACTTGGGCCTATAACCATATTGGTTATGACCGCTACCATGAAGGCGTGGCTATCTTGTCTAAAACACCTATTGAAGCAAGAGAAATTTTGGTTTCAGATGTGGATGATCCAACAGACTATCATACTCGCCGTGTCGCCCTAGCTGAAACTGTAGTCGATGGCAAGGAGCTTGCAGTTGCCAGTGTCCACCTTTCTTGGTGGGATAAAGGGTTCCAAGAAGAATGGGCACGATTTGAAGCTGTCTTGAAAGAACTAAACAAGCCACTTTTGCTAGCTGGAGATTTCAACAATCCAGCAGGTAAGGAAGGCTACCAAGCTATTTTAGCTAGTCCATTAGGCTTACAAGACGCATTTGAAGTTGCTCAAGAGAAAAGTGGTAGCTATACTGTTCCACCAGAAATTGATGGATGGAAGGGGAACACAGAACCCCTTCGAATCGACTATGTTTTTACTACCAAAGAGTTAGCGGTGGAAAATTTATATGTCGTATTTGATGGTAACAAGAGTCCACAAGTTAGTGATCACTATGGCTTGAATGCTATTTTAAACTGGAAATAAGGACTGAAAAGAGGTTGGGATTCACAAATTCCAGCCTTTTTCTGATTAGATGAACTACTGAAAGTAAGCTCTATGAGTGAGACTACTGAAATGGAATAAAATATGATATAATTGATAAGATAGATAGAATCGAGGATATTATGTCATTTACGAAATTTCAATTTAAAAAATATATTAGTGAAGCCTTGGAGGAGTTGAAATTTACAACTCCAACAGAGGTGCAAGACAAGTTGATTCCTATTGTTTTGGCAGGTCGTGACCTAGTCGGTGAATCAAAAACAGGTTCAGGTAAGACTCATACTTTCTTGTTGCCGATTTTCCAGCAATTAGATGAAACTAGTGATAGTGTACAGGCAGTGATTACTGCACCGAGCCGTGAGTTGGCTACTCAGATTTACCAAGCAGCTCGTCAGATTGCAACTCACTCAGAGGTGGAAGTTCGTGTAGTTAATTATGTGGGTGGTACAGATAAGGCTCGCCAGATTGACAAATTGGCAAGTAACCAGCCTCATATTGTTATCGGAACGCCAGGTCGTATCTATGACTTAGTTAAGTCTGGTGATCTAGCTATTCACAAGGCTAAGACCTTTGTGGTCGATGAGGCAGACATGACCTTGGATATGGGATTCTTAGAAACGGTTGATAAGATTGCTGGAAGCCTTCCAAAAGACCTGCAATTCATGGTCTTCTCAGCGACTATTCCACAAAAACTGCAACCATTCTTGAAAAAATACTTATCAAATCCTGTTATGGAGAAAATCAAGACCAAAACGGTTATTTCTGATACTATTGATAATTGGTTGATTTCTACTAAGGGACGAGATAAAAATGCTCAGATTTATGAGTTGACGCAAGCCATGCAACCATATCTAGCCATGATTTTTGTTAATACCAAGACGCGTGCAGATGAATTGCATACATATCTAACAGCTCAAGGTTTGAAGGTGGCAAAGGTTCATGGGGATATTGCCCCTCGTGAGCGCAAACGTATTATGAACCAGGTGAAAAATCTGGATTTTGAGTATATTGTCGCAACAGATTTGGCAGCGCGTGGAATTGACATTGAAGGTGTCAGCCATGTCATCAATGATGCCATTCCGCAAGACTTATCCTTTTTTGTTCATCGAGTTGGTCGTACTGGAAGAAATGGCCTACCAGGTACAGCTATTACCCTTTATCAGCCAAGTGATGACTCGGATATCCGTGAGTTGGAGAAATTGGGAATCAAGTTTACTCCTAAGATGGTCAAAGACGGGGAATTTCAAGATACTTATGACCGTGATCGTCGTGCCAACCGTGAGAAAAAACAAGATAAACTTGATATCGAAATGATTGGTTTGGTTAAAAAGAAAAAGAAAAAAGTCAAACCAGGTTATAAGAAGAAAATTCAATGGGCGGTTGATGAAAAACGTCGCAAGACCAAGCGTGCTGAAAATCGTGCTCGCGGTCGTGCAGAGCGTAAAGCAAAACGTCAAACATTTTAATAGAAATTGTTGGAGTACTGAGCTCCAACTTTTTTATTTATGAGAATGAACTGTCTAAACAGAAACACTACATTAAAGACTGTAAATTGCGTTAAAAAATGGTATAATGATAAAGTTATATAGTCCCGATAAGATGGTAGAAATTTCTATTTTTTTGTTTCGAGTCGTAACTCGCAAAGACTGACGGCTCCAAAGTAGTCGCTCGTCATTATACGGTTGCCGCTATAGTGCGGTCATCCTATGCGCCTTACTAGCTTCAGAAATAAAAAATTATCGTTTTTATTTCTTACGCGTCGTAACTCTTAGAAAATGAAAATACCTATCAGTACTTTGTAACTCTATAACACTATTTTTAAGGGGGGACATTTTTATGTCAGAACGTAAATTATTCACGTCTGAATCTGTATCTGAGGGGCATCCAGATAAGATTGCAGACCAAATTTCAGATGCGATTTTGGATGCTATTTTAGCTAAAGATCCAGAGGCGCACGTTGCTGCTGAGACAGCTGTATACACTGGTTCCGTCCATGTTTTTGGTGAAATTTCTACAAATGCCTATGTGGATATTAACCGTGTGGTTCGTGATACCATTGCAGAGATTGGATATACCAATACAGAATATGGTTTTTCTGCTGAGACTGTAGGAGTACATCCATCTTTGGTAGAACAATCTCCTGATATTGCCCAAGGTGTTAACGAAGCCTTGGAGGTTCGTGGGAATGCAGACCAAGATCCATTGGACTTAATTGGAGCTGGAGACCAAGGGCTTATGTTTGGATTTGCAGTGGATGAAACAGAAGAGCTCATGCCATTGCCAATTTCACTCAGTCATAAATTGGTTCGTCGTTTGGCAGAACTTCGTAAGTCTGGGGAAATCAGCTATCTTCGCCCAGATGCTAAATCACAAGTTACTGTTGAGTATGATGAAAATGACCGTCCAGTACGTGTGGACACAGTCGTTATTTCAACTCAGCACGATCCAGAAGTCAGCAACGAACAAATTCACAATGATGTCATTAGCAAGGTTATCAAGGAAGTTATTCCAGCTTCTTACTTGGATGAGCAAACCAAATTCTTCATCAATCCAACTGGTCGCTTTGTAATCGGTGGACCTCAAGGGGATTCAGGTTTGACTGGTCGTAAGATCATCGTGGATACCTATGGTGGCTACTCTCGTCATGGTGGAGGTGCCTTCTCTGGTAAGGATGCGACTAAAGTGGATCGTTCAGCTTCTTATGCGGCTCGCTACATTGCCAAGAACATCGTTGCAGCAGGTCTTGCTAAGAAGGCAGAAGTGCAATTGGCCTATGCCATCGGTGTGGCTCAACCAGTTTCCGTTCGTATCGATACTTTCGGTACAGGAACAGTAGCTGAAAGCAAGCTTGAAAAAGCGGCTCGTCAAATCTTTGACCTTCGCCCTGCAGGGATTATCCAAATGCTGGACCTCAAGCGTCCAATTTACCGTCAAACAGCGGCTTACGGACACATGGGACGTACAGATATTGACCTTCCATGGGAACGTTTGGATAAGGTAGATGCTTTGAAAGAAGCTGTAAAATAGATAAGAAAACCAACGTTTTGAACGTTGGTTTTTATAAATATAAGTTATCCTTATTTAAATAGGATTTGTAAATTGCTAGTCTGTTATAATTTATTTATTGTTTTTAAAAATACCCAGTTACCAATTGATTTTGATCCGTATTCTAAGTCCATATGGTCCAGTAATACATAATCGTTTTTTTCGTAGAATGAGGCATTTCTTGCTGTGCTGGTAATGAGACCCAAGTGTTTACAGCCTTTTGATTTGACATAGGGTTCAATCCCTTGTGTCAGAAAAGTACTGCCTATTCCCTGTCCCTTACTTTCTATATTGACAGCTAAAGCCATCAAATACCAATCAAACTCTCCTGATTGTTCTAAATGCTTCTTAGAACGTTTTACAAAGTCAAAGTATTTAAAAAGATTTCGTGGTCGAATGTAGCGAAAAATGTTTGTTCCACCATTTCGTAGATAGGATAGTATACAGAAATCCTTTTGTTGCAAAAGGGCAACTGCAAGTAATTCTCCATCCTGTTCCGCAATTAAACAGTTTCCCTTCTTAATATAGACTCTAGTAAGCAGAATTTGCAATGTTTCTACAAAAGCAGGATAGGAGTCAGGTTTCTTCAAATCGTCAGTTATAATCGTTAAAAAGGGATAGTCAAGAAAGGAATTAGCTAATAGTTTTCCAATTTTTTCGCTTTCTTCAATTCTTGCCTCTCTATATATGATGTCTCCCATGTTTGTCTCCTTAATTATCTATAAAATCTTGTATGATAAGATTTCAAGATAAAAAATTGGAGATGATTTAAAAAGCTAAATAAACCTAATTTTGTTCCATAAGGTTCAAAGTACTTTCTAATCTCTCCAAGATTTTATTTGGTCGGAATTGAAATTCCAATTAATTTTTCTGAATAGAGGGTTTTGATATTGGCCTCATCAATAGAGTCCTTATCAATTTTACGTTTCAAGAAAAATTCTTGAATAGCTTCGATTTCAGGTTCGCGGATAGCGCGGTGTTTGTTTGAGATGAGGATTTCATAGTGAAGCGGAGCTTGGGTAAAAATAACATCTGTATTACCTGCAGAATAAACCTCAACAAGGGTTGCATCTGTACTTTCTAGCTGGCTTTTTACAAGTTGCGAGTGTGAGTTTGTCGTATTGATAAGCTTCATAACATTTCCTCCGATTTTCTAATTCTATTATAGCACTTTTTGAATAAAGTAGCTGGATTTAGTCAATCTTATGCTGTTTTTTCCATGATTGGATTGCCCATTTATGGCTACCACGTTTGAGATTTTCAATAGCTTCATCAATAGGGAACCAGGCAATATGATTAAAGTCTTCTAGTGGCTTTTGCACTTCTTTGAAAGAAGTTGCTTCATAGAGGTAGGCAGGATTGTAGTAGTAGGTGTCACGATGACGAGAGTAGAAATATTCGTCAGCTTGTCCGTAATAGGCACCAATTTCAGCTGTGAAGCCAAGCTCTTCAATCAATTCACGTTTTAGGGCTTCCTGATGGTTCTCACCAGCTTCAATTTCGCCACCTGGTAGGAACCAAGCGCCATTGGGTGCTTGAACAAGAACAATTTGTTTTTGTTCAGCATCAGGTATAACTGCATATACGCCATAGCGTGAAACATAGTCTGTATTCGCTTTTTTTTCTCCGAAAGTTGGGTTTGCCATTGCATTTTCCTCATTATCTATTATCTTTATTATTATCTTAATGGACAAAGGCCTAGCTGTCAAGAATTTATAGTTATTTTATAAAAAGGAGCAGAAAATTTTCATTTTCTACTCCTTTTCTATAGGATTTATACTTCTTTTTCAGAAGTTTTTACTTCAGCTTTTTTGGCAGATTTGATTTGAATGTTGCCCTTGCTGGTCATAACTGCCTTGAGGTCTTTTTCGCTTGGATTTTCAAGGTAGTAGTCTGTGATAGCATCTTCAATATGGTCTTGAATGGTACGACGGAGTGGGCGTGCTCCCATTTTTGGATCATAACCGAGGTCAACTAATTTTTCCTTTACCTTTTCAGTTACATCTAAATGAATGTTGTTGCTAGAAAGGCGCTTGTTAACGTCTGCAAGCATAAGCTCGACAATCTGAAGGAGGTTGTCCTTGCTGAGAGCCTTAAATTCGATAATACCATCAAAACGGTTCATAAACTCTGGGCTAAAGAAGTTGCCGAGTTCACCGAGAACAGAGTTGGTACGTCCTTCTCTAGCAGCCCCAAATCCAACGCTGGCTTCTGCCTTACCTGTACCTGCATTTGAAGTCATGATGATGATGGCATCCTTGAAGCTAACGGTACGTCCTTGCCCATCTGTCAAACGACCATCGTCCAAGACCTGGAGGAACATATGCATAACATCTGGATGGGCTTTCTCTACTTCATCCAAGAGAATAAGAGAATACGGATTGCGGCGAACTTTTTCAGTTAATTGCCCAGCCTCATCGTAGCCAACATAACCTGGAGGGGCACCGACCAACTTAGCTACGCTGTGTTTTTCCATGTATTCACTCATATCGAAGCGAATCATACTGTCAGCAGAACCAAAGAGTTCGATAGCTAGTTGTTTGGAAAGTTCTGTCTTACCGACACCAGTTGGTCCGACAAAGAGGAAGCTTCCAATTGGACGGTTAGGCGTACCGAGACCGACACGATTACGGCGAATAGCCTTGGCAATCTTATCGACTGCATCATCTTGGCCAATAACATGAGATTTGAGATCTTCGACTAGATGGATGAGTTGAGATTGTTCTTTCTCTTTCAAATCGCCAACAGGGATATTGGTTTTCTGCTCGATAATGTGCTCAATGGTTTTCTCACTGATGATCGGAGTCTCTTGGTCTGTGACCTTTTTCTTTTGCATTTCCTTATACTTGGCAATCTGGTCACGGAAGTAGGCGGCCTTCTCAAAATCTTCTTCTCGTGTAGCTTGAGATTTAAGATTTTCAGCCTCAATCAAGCGCTGATCGATTACTTTAGGATCCACAAAATTCAAGGTCAAGTTCATCTTAGAACCAGCTTCATCTAGGAGGTCAATGGCCTTGTCAGGCAAGAAGCGATCTTGGATGTAGCGATTGGACAGAGTTGCAGCTGCTTCAATTGCAGCATCGGTATACTGAACGTGGTGGTAGTCTTCGTATTTCTTTTGAATGCCTTTGAGGATAGTAATTGTTTCCTCCACTGTTGGTTCATCCACTTTAACAGGTTGCATACGACGCTCTAGGGCTGCATCCTTTTCAATGATACGGTATTCATTGAGGGTAGTAGCACCGACCAATTGCAGCTCTCCACGAGCAAGGGCGGGCTTGAGGATATTTCCTGCATCCATATTGCCATCGCCCGCAGAACCAGCACCGACAATTTCATGGATTTCATCGATAAAGAGGATGATGTCCTCACGTTTGCGAATTTCTTCCATGAGTTTTTGCATGCGTTCTTCAAATTGTCCACGGATACCCGTTCCTTGAACCAAGCTAACCACATCCAGACGGATGACTTGTTTGCCTTGGAGTTTATGTGGAACATCGCCATCAACGATTTTCTGAGCTAGACCTTCGACAACGGCCGTTTTTCCGACACCTGGTTCACCGATAAGAACAGGATTATTCTTAGTTCTGCGATTGAGAATTTCGATGACACGGATAATCTCATCGTCGCGCCCAATAACGGGGTCAATGTCTCCACGACGGGCAATCTCAGTTACGTTAATACCAAATTCTTCCAGCAGGCCTTTTTCTTGGCTAGGTGGCGGAGTTTGAGCAGGTCCACGATTTTGGGAACCATAACCGCCGTTTCCTCCATAACCTCCACCTGATTGGGTTGGGGGAGTCGGAGGAGTGTTGTTAGAAGGTCTGAAATTGTTTAGATCATTGAAGAAATCACCAAAAGGATCAAAGTCACGATTGTTCAAATCCGTCATGCCTTTAAAGAGACTGTTGTTAGGGTCTGTTTTGATAATCTTGTAGCAGTTTTGACAGAGGTCAATTTGTTTTTGTTTTCCATTGAGATTGGTGTAAAGATGAATTGTTGAGTCGTTGATTTTACAGTTTTGACAAAGCATACATCTACCTCATTTCTTTCTTTAGCCTGACCTGTCTAAAGGTCAATAATAGTCAAATTTCTATACTCTCATTATAACAGGATTGGGGTGTAAAGCAAGTAAAAAGATTGCAGCTTTGAGAAGTTGTTACAATGAAAATTTTTGAGATTTTAGGGAATAAAAAAATCCTATTTGCGAGACAAAAAGGATTTTGGTTAGACATGCAGGGTGTAATCCCAGCTTGTTTTGTATTAGTAAAGGAGTTCGTAAATCTCCATTGCAATCAAGTCAATGCTGTCAAACGTATAAGTTTCGCGAGCTTCGACATCACGAAGGGTAAAGATTGAGCCGTTTTCTTCGTCGTGGCTGTATGCAACTTCTGCAACAACAACTCCTTCGCGTTCAAAATTACGTTTTAAATTTCCGCCGTCTTTTGACATTGCTTCAAGGCGGTTGATGATTCTAACCAAATGTGATTCCATTTTGATTCTCCTTCATTTCTTATCGTTACTATTTTACCATAAAGGAGGCCAACTTGCCTAGAAAAAACTAAGATTTCTCGCTAATTCTACCATCTTAAAGTTTTTTTGAATAAATTAGACAAAAGATTTGAATTTTAATTCAATTCACGTTATAATCATACAGTATTCTATTTTAGAAAGCAGTGTGACTATGAATTTTTCTTTTTTACCAAAGTATTTACCTTATTTTAACTATGGGGCTGTCGTGACGGTTCTCATTTCTATCTGTGTTGTCTTTTTGGGGACTATTTTGGGGGTTGTCTTGGCTTTTGGGCAACGTTCAAAGTTTAAACCGCTTATTTGGCTTGCCAACTTATACGTTTGGATTTTCCGCGGGACACCGATGATGGTTCAGATTATGATTGCCTTTGCCCTTATGCACATCAATGCTCCGACTATTCAGGTTGGGATTTTGGGTGTTGATCTTTCTCGTCTGATTCCAGGGATTTTGATTATCTCAATGAACAGTGGTGCTTATGTTTCTGAGACTGTTCGTGCCGGAATTAATGCGGTTCCTAAGGGGCAGTTAGAGGCGGCCTATTCTTTAGGGATTCGTCCTAAAAATGCGATGCGCTATGTGATTTTGCCACAAGCTATCAAAAATATCTTGCCAGCATTGGGGAACGAATTTATCACCATTATCAAGGATAGTTCCCTTTTATCAGCTATTGGTGTCATGGAGTTGTGGAATGGAGCTACAACAGTTTCTACGACAACCTATCTACCTTTAACACCACTTTTATTTGCAGCCTTTTATTACTTGATTATGACCTCTATTTTGACAGTAGCCTTGAAAGCTTTTGAAAAACGTATGGGACAAGGAGATAAAAAATAATGACAGAAACCTTGATAAAAATTGAAAATTTACATAAATCCTTTGGAAAGAATGAAGTATTGAAGGGAATCAACCTCGAGATTAAAAGAGGAGAAGTTGTCGTTATCATCGGTCCTTCAGGGAGCGGGAAATCTACCTTGCTTCGCTCTATGAATTTGTTGGAAGAAGCGACCAAGGGGAAGGTTATCTTTGAGGGAGTCGATATTACGGACAAGAAGAATGACCTGTTTGCCATGCGTGAGAAGATGGGCATGGTTTTTCAACAATTCAATCTCTTTCCTAATATGACTGTGATGGAAAATATCACCTTGTCTCCTATCAAGACCAAAGGTGAAAGTAAGGAAGTTGCAGAGAAGAGAGCTCAGGAACTTTTGGAAAAAGTTGGTTTACCAGATAAGGCAAGTGCTTATCCACAGAGTTTGTCAGGTGGACAGCAACAACGGATTGCCATTGCGCGTGGTTTGGCTATGGAACCTGATGTCTTGCTCTTTGACGAGCCAACTTCAGCCTTGGACCCTGAAATGGTTGGTGAGGTTCTGGGTGTTATGCAAGATCTAGCCAAGTCAGGAATGACTATGGTTATCGTAACACATGAAATGGGATTTGCTCGTGAGGTGGCAGACCGTGTCATCTTTATGGCAGACGGTGTGGTTGTTGAAGACGGAACACCTGAACAGATTTTTGAACAAACCCAAGAACAACGGACTAAGGACTTCTTGAGTAAGGTTTTATAAGTTAGCTTTGTTTAGCTATTTGTAACTAACTTTACATATAAAATATAGATTAATGAAAAGCTCGAACCGAGCTTTTTCTTATAGTTTGAAACTATAAGATAGCCTAGGAAAGAAGTGTTAGAGGGGATTAGCAGTTTTTGGTATAATGGAAGATATTTGAAAGAAAAGAGAAGTGATATGACACAGATTATTGATGGGAAGGCTCTAGCAGCTAAGTTACAAGGACAGCTGGCTGAAAAGACTGAAAGATTAAAGGAAGAAACGGGGCTAGTACCTGGTTTGGTAGTGATTTTGGTTGGGGATAACCCTGCCAGCCAAGTCTATGTTCGCAACAAGGAACGTTCTGCCCTTGCGGCTGGTTTCCGTAGCGAAGTAGTGCGAGTTCCAGAGACCATTACTCAAGAGGAATTGTTAGAGTTGATTGCCAAATACAATCAAGATTCAGCTTGGCATGGGATATTGGTCCAGTTACCATTACCAAAACATATTGATGAAGAGGCAGTTTTGTTGGCCATTGATCCAGAAAAGGATGTGGATGGTTTCCATCCCTTAAACATGGGGCGTCTCTGGTCTGGTCATCCAGTCATGATTCCTTCGACACCTGCAGGAATTATGGAAATGTTTCATGAGTATGGGATTGACTTGGAAGGTAAAAATGCGGTCGTCATCGGTCGTTCCAATATTGTTGGAAAACCGATGGCTCAACTTCTTTTGGCCAAGAATGCTACAGTGACTTTGACCCATTCACGTACTCATAATCTTGCTAAGGTGGCTGCTAAAGCGGATATTCTGGTGGTAGCAATCGGTCGTGCCAAGTTTGTGACTGCTGACTTTGTCAAACCAGGTGCGGTAGTCATTGACGTTGGGATGAACCGTGATGAAAATGGCAAGCTCTGTGGGGATGTGGATTATGAGGTAGTTGCACCACTTGCTAGTCATATCACGCCAGTCCCTGGAGGTGTCGGCCCTATGACCATTACCATGCTAATGGTGCAAACTTATCAGGCAGCACTTCGGACATTGGATAGAAAATAGGAAAAAAGAAGGTAGAATAATGTTTTACCTTCTTTTTATATAATGCAGTCTAAAATGATATGAGTCCATAAACTATAAATTTGAAGTATGAAAGTGCTATTAATAGAATGAAATTTGTATTGGAAAGAGTATAGAATAGAAAGCTACTTTCATTGCACCTATTTCTTTTGAATGAACTTATCTTGCATACCATTTTATTAGGTTAAATTGATGGAAAATGATTGCAATTTTAGGTGTGTTTTGATATATTCAATATATAAAATATATTATCGAACTTGGTACTTGTTTGTGTATTCAGAAGGAGGTCATTTTTAAAAATAAAGTAAACGCTTACTTTGTATCAAGAAAAAGAAATGAGGATTTTAATGAACAAAAGACTTTTTGATAAACGTTGTCATTATAGCATTCGTAAATTTGCAATAGGTGCGGCATCTGTAATGATTGGGGCTAGTATATTTGGTATTTCAGCTGTACAAGCTGAGGAGGTGGCTTCATCGAATGCTCAAACAGAAGAAACAACTGTTCATCAACCTCAGCCTTTAGATAAGCTTCCCGATGATGTGGCAGCTGCTATCGCAAAGGCTGATGAGAATGGTGGGCGTGAGTTTGTAAAACCCAAAGCTGAGTCGACAGAAGATAAAGTGACTAAGGATACAGAAACTACTAGACCTGCTAATGAGGGTAGTCATGAATTGACTAGCCCTAAAGTGGAAACTCCAAATAAAGTAGAAGGAGGAACCAAGGCTGAGGACAAACAGAAATCTGAAGAGGCAAATCCAAAGCCTGTTGAATCTGCAGTAACAGCTGGAACAGAAGTAAAAGAGTATTCTAAAAAAACTTCTGAAAAGGACAAAGTGAAAGCAGACACAGAGATCAAACCTTCTTCTGAAAAATCGCAAGCACTGTCTGGAGAGTCAAACAAAGCCGAAGTTGAAAAGGAAAAACAGCTATTATCGGAGCGAAAACAAGATTTTAATAAAGATTGGTATTTTAAACTAAATGCCCAAGGCGATTTTTCAAAAAAAGATGTGGATGTTCATGATTGGTCTAAATTGAATCTTCCTCATGATTGGAGTATTTATTTTGACTTTGATCACAAGTCTCCCGCGCGTAATGAAGGTGGCCAGTTAAATGGTGGAACAGCTTGGTATCGTAAGACTTTCACATTAAATGAAGCTGACAAGAATAAGGATGTTCGTATCAATTTTGATGGGGTTTACATGGATTCAAAGGTCTATGTAAATGGTAAATTTGTAGGACATTATCCAAGTGGCTATAATCATTTTTCATATGATATCACAGAATTTTTAAACAAGGATGGTAGTGAAAATTCAATTACTGTTCAAGTGACCAATAAGCAACCAAGTAGTCGTTGGTATTCAGGAAGTGGGATTTATCGTGATGTAACCCTGAGTTATCGTGATAAAGTCCATGTTGCTGAAAATGGTAATCATATCACTACTCCAAAACTTGCTGAGCAAAAAGAAGGAAATGTTGAAACACAGGTTCAAAGTAAGATTAAAAATACGGATAAGAAGGCTACTAAAGTCTTTGTGGAACAACAGATTTTCACTAAGGAAGGCAAGGTTGTATCAGAATTAGTTCGCTCTGAAACGAAGAATTTAGCAGAAAATGAAGTTGCAGATTTCAGACAAACAATCCTAGTTAATAAACCAACTCTTTGGACGACAAAAAGTTATCATCCTCAACTGTATGTGCTGAAAACAAAGGTTTATAAAGAAGGTCAACTAGTTGATGTAACAGAAGATACATTTGGTTACCGTTATTTCAATTGGACTGCTAAGGATGGTTTCTCTCTGAATGGTGAACGCATGAAATTCCACGGAGTAAGTATTCACCATGACAATGGAGCCTTGGGTGCAGAAGAGAATTATAAGGCTACCTATCGTAAATTAAAACTCTTGAAAGATATGGGGGTAAACTCTATTCGAACAACCCACAATCCAGCTAGTCCTCAGTTGCTTGATGCTGCAGCTAGTTTAGGTCTTTTGGTGCAAGAGGAAGCTTTTGATACTTGGTATGGTGGCAAGAAGACTTACGACTATGGACGGTTCTTTGATCAAGATGCAACTCATCCTGAAGCTAAGAAGGGGGAGAAGTGGTCTGATTTTGATCTTAGAACAATGGTAGAACGTGATAAGAACAATCCGTCTATCGTCATGTGGTCTCTTGGAAATGAAGTAGAAGAGGCAAATGGTAGTCCTCGTTCTATCGAAACTGCTAAACGTTTGAAGGCTGTCATTAAAGCGATTGATACCGAACGTTATGTTACCATGGGTGAGAATAAATTTAGTCGTGCAGCAACAGGTGATTTCTTAAAAGTTGCAGAAATCATGGATGCTGTCGGTATGAACTATGGTGAACGTTTTTATGATGCGGTTCGTAGAGCGCATCCAGACTGGCTCATTTATGGTTCTGAAACCTCTTCAGCTACTAGAACGCGTGATTCTTATTACAATCCTGCTCAAATCCTTGGACACGATAACCGTCCAAATCGTCACTATGAACAATCTGATTATGGTAATGACCGTGTTGGATGGGGAAGAACAGCTACTGAGTCATGGACTTTTGACCGTGATCGTGCTGGCTATGCTGGACAATTTATCTGGACAGGAATTGACTATATCGGTGAACCAACTCCATGGCATAACCAAGATAATACACCTGTAAAAAGTTCTTACTTTGGTATTATCGATACGGCTGGCTTACCGAAGAATGATTTTTACCTTTACCGTAGTGAATGGTATAGTGCTAAAGAAAAGCCAACTGTCCGAATTTTACCGCATTGGAACTGGACTGAAGAGACTCTTAAGGATCGCAAGATGCTGGTCGATGGAAAGGTTCCAGTTCGTACCTTCTCAAATGCTGCAAGTGTCGAATTGTTCTTAAATGGAGAGTCGCTTGGTAAAAAGGAATTTACTAAGAAAACGACAGAAGATGGACGTCCATATCATGAGGGGGCTAAACCAAGTGAATTGTATCTTGAGTGGCTTGTAAAATACCAACCAGGCACACTGACTGCGATTGCTCGAGATGAAAATGGTAACGAAATTGCGCGTGATAGTGTGACAACTGCAGGTGAACCAGCAAGAGTTCGTCTGACTAAAGAAGAGCATGTTATCACAGCAGATGGTAAAGATTTATCTTATATTCATTACGAAATTGTTGATGGCGATGGGAATGTGGTTCCGACAGCTAACAATCTTGTTCATTTCAATCTTCATGGTCAGGGACAGATTGTTGGTGTGGATAATGGAGAACAAGCTAGCCGTGAGCGCTACAAAGCTCAAGCAGATGGGACATGGCAAAGACGTGCTTTCAATGGTAAAGGGGTTGTCATTGTAAAATCAACAGAAAAAGAAGGTAAATTTACTCTTTATGCAGATTCTGCTGGCTTAACTTCTGATAGCGCAACGGTCGCAACTGTGTCTGGTAAGAAAGAAAACCGTCACTTTGTATCCTATGCTCCTGTAAAAGCAACAACTGATGTGACTACAAATCCTGAATTGCCTCAAACAGTAACAGCTATTTATAGCGACGGTAGTGTTGAGGAAAAGACTGTAACATGGGATGTGCCAGCTGATTTGCTTACAAGTGCAGGTGAGAAAAAAGTATCTGGACGTGTAGAAGGTTTGGAAACCAAAGCTGAGGCCCTTGTAAAAGTTGTTGCCTTAGATAGATGGTTACCAAAAGTTGCTACAGTACCGGTTGGTACAAATGCGGCTGATTTGGATAAAACGGTTACGGCTGTTTTGTCAGATGGTAGCTTAATTGATACCGATGTTGTTTCTTGGACTTTGAAAGATCCTGCCGCCTTGACTAAAGAAGGTGGACGAACTGAAGCAACTGGTAAATTGGCAGATGACGATCGTGAAGTAACTGCAACCTTTATCGCAAGCGACAAGGAAACAGAAAGTACTGTTACAGGTCTCACAGTTGGAGATAAGACTCTTGAAAACTTTGAGCCTGGAAAGACTTATTACCGAGTATCCCTTCCTTACACTGCTAAAATCCCAAGTGTTGGAGCACAGACTACGGGTTATCAGCTAACGGTTCAACAAGCTTCTGCTGATAATGGGTATCAGGCTTCCGTCTTCTTGAGTGACCAGAAGGGTGATTTAGTTCAAACTTATTTGATTCAATTCGTGAAGGAAGCACCTGCTTTGACTCGTTTGGAAGTAAGAGTTGAAGGGAAAGAGAAGGCAACAGAAGATCAAGTTCTCCCTTATCATGTGATTGGGCATTATGAGGATGGTTCACAGACGGAATTTGCAGCGTCAGATGTCCACTTGGAAGTCAAGTCAGCTGATGGTGGTCATCTTGAGGTAAATGGACAGAACTTGTTACTTTATACTAAGGGTAGTGTTACTCTAACCCCTCGTATTGACAATCAAACAGAAAAAACGCAATCTGTCGCAACTGAATTGGTGATTAAAGAAAATAAAGTAGAGAAGAAAATTGTCAAACTTCGTCCAGTTTCTATCTCTACCGATATCAATCAGCAACCTAATTTACCTAGTCAAGTTGGAGCAGAATTTGATAAGGGTTTGCCTCGTAAGGTAGCTGTAACTTGGGACAAAGTAGCTGAAAAAGAATTGGGGCACTATCATAGCTTTACTATTAAAGGACATGTAGAAGGTACAGATATTGAGGCTCAAGCAACGGTGACGGTTGAAGGCTTGCAAGTTGCAGAGGAAATCAGCCTTACAGTACCTAAGGGTGAGTCGGTTCAATTGCCAGCTAATGTTCGTGCTTACCATTCTAATGGAACAACTATCTACAAAGATGTGGTTTGGGATCAGGTTCCAGCCAACTTTAGTCAAACTGAAGGAGTCTATGAAATCAATGGTCGTTTAGTTGATAGTAATCTTACCACTAAAGCTCATGTTCGAGTGTCTAGTCAAGTTGTTGCTGGAAATAATATCTCTAAACAATGGACAGGCTCCCAATTGCCAGCTGCCATTGTATCCAATACAGGAGGAGATGATTCAGCTAATGCCTTGAACGACCTGACTGTGTCAAGAACGACAACAGACGCTAAAAATAGATGGACTACTTGGAGAACAAATACTGATAATGACTGGGCTTCTATCTTGTTTGGTAATTCAGGAGACTTGACGAAACGTTTTGTCAACAATTTGTCGGTTGATTTTTATAGCGATAGAACAATTGGTCTTCCAAAAGAATACGTTATCGAATACTATGTAGGTCAGGAAGTTCCAGATCTTCCAAATGATGTCAATAATGCGCAACGAGATAGCAATCATCCATTTAATAATCCAGAAAATTGGAAAGCGGTTGAAAATTTACATGCTCCAAATCAGCTATCTGCAACTCAAACAAATCACTTCACATTTGACAAGGTAGAAACTTATGCTGTTCGTATTCGTATGAAGAAAGCTGATGGGACATTGGGTGTTGGTCTGACAGAGCTAACTATCCTTGGAAATAAGGTAGTAAGCTCTACAAGTTCAGAGATTTCTATCAAGGTAGATAGCAAGGATCTTGAACACTTTAATCCATCTAAGACTGATTACTATATTCCTCAATCTAGCAAGGAAATCACTGCAACAGCTAGCAATAATGGTCTGGTAACAGTTGTGCCTGCAACAAGTGAAAAAGGTGCGACACGTCTTATCTTAAAAGCTGAGGATGGAACTGTTCTGAAAGAATATCGTATCTTCCGTAATGATGAGAGAGAAACTAGTCAACCTCTTGCTGCAGAAAATAGTGCTAAAATCTTGAATGTTGGAGACAATCTTCAACTTCCTTCAGAGGTAGGTGTTTATTATCCAACTTCAACTACTTGGACTACAGCTAAACTTGCAGTGAAGTGGGATGCTATTCCTGAACATGCGACAGAGCATGAGGGAACATTTGAAGTTACCGGTCATGTCATTGGTACAAATCTAACCACTAAAATGCAGGTGACAGTTGTTTCTAAAGGAAATCAAGTCATTTCAGAAAATCCAAGCAACAATGAAACGGATTCTAAAGCCTTTGCTTCGACAACGAACGATACACAAGCAGCTTCACATGATAGAATTTTCTATCTCAATGATGGAAAATACAATGAAGATGGACGTTGGACAAACTGGTCTCGTACTCCGAAAAATGAAGAAACTTCTGTCGGACTACTCTTTAAGAAGGACGGTAAAATTGCCTCTCAGTCTATTGGAAAAGTAGCCATTCAGTTCTTTAAAGATAGTGGAACAGATGCCCCAGAAAAAATGGTTCTAGAAAGATATATTGGTCCTGCCTTTACAGAACCAAGTACGATTTCTCGTTATGAAGAAAATGCTGACCACCCATTCAACAAGGCAGAAAATTGGGCACCAATTCCTTACAAAGCTTCTGGAGAATTAGTAGCTGGTAAACCAATCGAGTTTAACTTTGAACCGGTTCAAGCGACAGCTATTCGTGCTCGAATGACCCGTAAGTCTATTACTAACGGGCTAGCAGTAGTCGAATTTACAGCCTACTCTGCAGGCAAGGGAGCAGAAGTCGAAACACCGTCAGCGACTATTTCAATCGATGGAAAAGCATTGGAAAACTTTGATCCAAATGTGACAGAGTACACCCTAACAACAATGGGAACTAAACCAAAAGTCACTGCGACAACTAGTGGACATGGAGTAGTCACAGTAGTGGATCATGGAAATACAAATCTTCCAACACTTGTTCGTCTTGTTTCCAAAGATGGAAATCTGGTGAAAGAATATCGTTTACACTTTAAGTCTACCTTCCAAACAACACCGACAGAAGGCGTTAAGAACTTAGTTGCAGAAGCTCCAAGCTTGGAAATTGAAAAGACTCCACTTCCGTTTGAAGAAGTTATTCGTGAAACCCCTGAGCTTGCTCAAGGTCAACGTCGTGTAGTTTCTGAAGGACAAGCTGGAGAAAAAGTTGACTATATTCAAGTATCAGGAACTACTAGAACTCTTGTTCATTCTGAACAAAGAAAAGCTCAAAATCGTATTATTGAGGTAGGAGTAAAACCATCTATTTCAAATAGTAAGGGTGAGGAACCTGCGCCAGTAAACGAAGTTCCAGAATTCACAGGCAGTGCTAACTTTGTAGAAGCGGCAGTCAATGAAGTTCCAGAATTTAAAGGTGGTTCTAACTTTGTAGAAGCAGCAGTAAACAAAGTTCCAGAATTCAAAGGCGGTGCTAACTTTGTAGAAGCAGCAGTCAATGAAGTTCCAGAATTTAAAGGCAGTGCTAACTTTGTAGAAGCAGCAGTAAACGAAGTTCCAGAATTTAAAGGTGGTTCGAACTTTGTAGAAGCAGCAGTCAATGAAGTTCCAGAATACACAGGAATTCTAGCCACAGTAGGAGATCAAGCAGTACCAAGTGTTGAGAAACCTGAATTTAAGAGTGGTGTTAATGCTGTAATGGCTCTAGAACATAAACTTCCAGAGTACCGTGGTATTCTAGCTACAGTAGGTAATCAACCAGCTCCTACACTAGAAAAACCAGAGTTTAAGCTAAGCTCGTTAGAAAAAGCTCAGACTCCAGAAGTACCAGTTCAAGTTGTCAAGGAAGACAAGAGATTGCCAGAAACTGGTGAAAAACAGTCAGAAACAGCTGTTTTCTTGGCAGGTGTTACCTTGGCCTTATCAGTAGCTTTATTAACTGCAAAACGCAAAGAGGATTAGTCTGTGTGTCTAATACCATTCTATTTGTATAGATTAGTAGAAGATAAAAAATGAATCGATAAATGAGTCGAATAGATGGAGAGGACCAATTAGGCCTCTCCGTCTTTACTAGTAAAAATGGAATCGTTTACTTTCGTGTTGGGACGAAAGGAGATAAGATAAAGATGGATAAAAATTTTTTCAATAAACGTTGTCATTACAGTATTCGTAAATTCGCTATTGGAGTAGCTTCTGTTATGATTGGTTCCAGTATCTTTGGTGTTAATCTAGTAGAGGCAGCAGAAACAGGTAGTGTAGGAGATAAAGAGGGAACTATAACTCAAGCTCAGCCACTGGAAAAGTTACCTGATGAGCTTGGAGCAGTTTTGAAGAAAGCAGAAGAAAATGCTGGGAAGGAAGGCAGCTCGACAGTTGGAAATGGAGAAACTGCAGGAGCGATTGGCTCTACCGATTCGACAAATAATCCTAAACCAGCTGATGCATCTGAAACCCCAGAGAATGAAACGAAGCCGTCTAAAGCTATGAGTGGAGGACAAAATGATAAAGAAATCGCTAAACCAAGTCAACCAACTACACCTGGAAAACCAAAAGTAGAGCAAACAGGTGATGGAACAGTTGAACTAGCGGATCAATTCACTGCAAGTAAACCAGCTAGCGAAGACAGCATTGTGGCTGCCAGCAAGAGCGCAGACTATCTCAAGAAAGAGTACAAGGTCTTCCCAACGCCACAAAAAGTGACTTATGGAGAAGGAGTCACAGCCCTTCATAAGCAAGTCAATCTGGTTATGGGCGATCAACTCGATATCTATACTCGCAATCGTTTGAAGAGTGTCTTGCAGGACAATCAAGTATCCTATACTACTAGTAAATCTGCAGTTACAGGTGCAACCAACATCTTTCTTGGAGTTCATGGAAAAGGATCACAAGCTGAACAAAACTTGTCCAAGGTTTCCGCAGACCTCTTTGACAAGATTGATGCCTATACCTTGACCGTCAAGGACAACTCAATTTCCATCGTCGGAAAAGACACAGATGCGGTCTTCTATGGTTTGACAACCTTGAAACACATGCTCAAAGAAAGTCAAGTTCCAGTTCTTCGCAATGTGACAGTGGAAGATTACGCTGAAATCAAGAACCGTGGTTTCATCGAAGGTTACTATGGCAATCCATGGTCTAATGAAAATCGTAAAGAATTGATGCGTTATGGAAGTGAATTGAAGTTAACTCAATACTATTTCGCACCAAAAGATGATCCATATCACAATAAGAAATGGCGTGAACTTTACCCAGAAGAAAAACTGGCTGAAATTCGTGAACTTGCTCGTGTCGGTAATGAGACGAAAACACGTTATGTCTGGACTATTCATCCATTTATGAATAAACGTATTCGCTTTGGTAATGAAGCGCATTACCAGGCTGATCTTGCAACCATCAAGGCTAAATTTACTCAGTTATTGGACGTAGGAGTGCGAGAATTTGGTGTGCTTGCAGACGATGCACCAAGCCCAGTTGGTGGTTATCATAGTTATGTTCGCTTGATGAAGGATATAACAAATTGGTTGACTGAAAAACAGACAACATACAGTGGTCTTCGTAAAGATATGATTTTTGTTCCTGCCTGGTACATGGGGCAAGGAACTGAAGCTGAACTCCGGACCTTGAATGAACATCTTCCTGAAAATGTCCATTTAACACTTACTGGTGGAAAGGTTTGGGGTGCTGTTGACCAAACATTCTTAACGAACTTAAAGAAAAATTTAACGGAAGGTGGTAAAACTTACCGTCCAATTCAGTTTTGGATTAACTGGCCATGTAATGACAATACAAAACCCCACCTAATTCTTGGTGGTGGTGAAAAATTCTTACATCCAAATGTTGATTTATCACTTGCACAAGGAATTATGTTAAATCCAATGCAACAATCTGAAGCTTCTAAAGTAGCACTTTTTGATATGGCTCAGTATGGATGGAAGCAATGGCAAAGCGCAGAAGAAGCAGAACAGATCAACGATATGGCCTTTAACTTTGTAGTCAATGATCGTTTCGAAGAAAGCAGTGTTTCAAAGGCGTTTAGAGAACTCGGAAAACATATGCGTAATCAAAATAGACCTCCACATGTCACTAAATTAGAAGAGTCTGTAGAATTGGCTCCAAAATTGATAGAATTTTATAACAAACTCAAATCTGGTCAAAATCTGGATTCTGAAATAAAAGAGTTGAGGGAAATTTTTGCTGGTTTGAAAGCCAATGCTCTTCTACTTAAAGAAAAAGGCGATCAGAAATTAATTGAACAAATTAACTATTGGTTAGATAATACAGTGGATCAAATGAACGCGCTTGAAGCTTTCTTAACAGCTACGGAAGGACTTACTGAAAAAAATGATGCCAAGGTATGGGAGTATTATCAGGCAGGAGTCAAATATTATGACCAGTCAGTTAAACATGCCTTCTTTTACGTTGACCATTATGAATACGCAGAATTTGGTGTCCAACATATTCGACCATTTATCAATAATCTCAAAGAATACTTAGCCTTGCACATCCAATCAATGTTGAATCCAGATAAATTTGTGACAACATTTATTACGAATCGTGCTGGAATAGAAGGCGGATTGAAAGAAGTCACAGATGGTGACTTTGATACACATGTGATTGCCAAAAAAACAATTGTGATTGAAAGAGGTGATTATGTAGGCTTGCGCTTTAATAAGGCAATTAAAATACACAAATTAGGTTTCGCTACGGGTACTAATACGGCTGATAACTATACCTTTAGTAATGCAGTTGTGGAATATCAAAATGAAAAAGGAGAATGGGTAGCCATAACGAGCCCTGCATATACTGGTCGAGAACGCATTCTGGAATTTAATGACCTCGATATCACAGCTCAAGCTGTTCGTATGATAGCAACAGCTAAGAAGGATAATGCTTGGCTCGCCATGCGTGAAATTGCTGTAAATAGACCCCTAGAGTTAGGTAGTAAGAAGGTTAGGGGCACTATTAGCTTAAGTTCAAATCTGATTTATAAATATGGAACAAGTGTTGTTCAGATGCAAGATGGTCAAGAAAACACGGAATCTATGATGGCACATGTTGATCAGACCAATGTCACACCAGAACAAGCTTGGGTACAAATGGACTTAGGTGGATTGCATAAAGTAAAACGAGTTCATCTGATGCAAGGGGAACGGGATAAACTAGCATCTGGAGTCGTCGAATATTCTGCGGATGGTACAAATTGGACTACACTTCAAAATTTAACAGGGCAACGAACTTCTGATATCGTGCAAGAATTTACAACTCGTTTTGTTCGCATTCGTAATACAGAAACCTTAAGTAAATGGTGGAGAATTGCGGAATTTAGAGTGGATGTAGATAGTCCAAATCTTGACTTAACAGACACCAACGTGGATGCCTTGAAGGAAACACCAGTAGTGGATAGCTTGGGCAGTTACGAGCTTCAAATTCCAGCTGAAACCAAACTTCCTGCGAATAGCTATCTAGGTATGAAGCTTGATCGTATCCATCAAGTCAAGAGCATCCAGCTCCAAGGCCAGGCCAACCCAGCCCTAAGTCTAGAGTACTCTGCAAATGCTCAAGAATGGACACCAGCTAGCCAGTTGGCAGACAGATCTGTCGCAACCCACTTGGTACGTTACGTTCGTCTTGTGAATAAAACAGACCAAGAACAGGCTGTTTCATCAACTTCTCTCCTTGTAACGACTAAAGAAGTGCAACCAACCAAACTAGAATCTACAACTATGGGCATTCATCCAACATACGGAAGAAATGATGTTCGTAAGATTAATAACCTAGATCAATTGTTTGATGGTGTCTACAACAACTTCGTTGAGTTTTCAGACTATGCCCATAAAGATGGCCATGTAACCTTGAAACTTGGTAGCGAACGCACTATCAAGAAGATCAGAGCCTACATCCAAGACGGAACTCAAAACTATCTTCGTGATGGTAAAATCCAAGTCAGCCAAGACGGTAAAACTTGGACGGATGTTGTGACAGTGGGAGATGGTGTAGCCAATAGTACACACGATGATTCATTGACAGATGGTTGGACACA
>NZ_JAKUXK010000011.1:0-66803 GCF_026782865.1 Streptococcus mitis | reverse complement strand
CTGTGAGATATGGAAGTCGCTTAGCTTTATTCCGCCATAGCTCAGTTGGTAGTAGCGCATGACTGTTAATCATGATGTCGTAGGTTCGAGTCCTACTGGCGGAGTAGTTAATTAAAAGAGGTTAAGACCTCTTTTTTGTTATGTAATTTATAATCTATTTTGTGTTATTTGGTGAGATACATTTTTCTTGTAGAGATTAGACTAACTTCCACTTTGGCCAGTAAAGTGGAAGTTACCGAAATTTTTTATACTATAAAATCAGATCCATAATATCTATATAAAAATATTATAGTTCTAAGAGTATTTAATCAAAAGTTTTAAGTCGGTCTTTTTAGGTCTTTAATCGTTTGACATTTAGGTAGTAAATTTGTTACTATTCTGTCAACTTTTCCTTTTTGTTATTTTTTTGAGGTTGGTATTTTAACAATTCAGGATTTGATAATAACTGTTTATAATTTTTTGTTAGAATAAGGTCATAAAAAGAAAAGGAGTATATATTTATGCTACAAAGTATTTATGATCAGATGACAGATTTCTATAACAGTATCGAAGAAGAGTATGCTACTTCCTTTGGTGATAGTTGGGACTGGGAACATTTTCATTTTAAATTTTTGATTTATTATCTTGTCCGATATCGTATTGTGAGTCATCGGGATTTTATCGTTTATCATTATCGTGTTGCTTATCGTTTGTATCTTGAAAAATTGATAATGAATCGGGGATTTATTTCGTGTTGAGATGTTTTGAGTAAATTTCCGAACAAATTCACTTTTTTATGGAAAGATAATAATAAATAGCTAGTTATTTTTATAAATCATTTTTTAATAGTTGGAAATAGCAAATCTTTCTATTGTTTCTTCTTGATAAAAAGGCGATTTTTTCTTATAATAAATTGTAAGATATAATTGCAGGTGAGAGTCCTGCCATGTATGTGAGAAAGGAAGAGCCTGAGGGCTCATACAAGATTATGACTTCAGTTGTTGTTGTAGGTACCCAATGGGGTGATGAAGGTAAAGGGAAGATTACAGACTTCCTTTCAGCTAATGCAGAAGTGATTGCACGTTACCAAGGTGGTGATAATGCAGGTCACACGATTGTGATTGATGGTAAGAAATTTAAGTTGCACTTGATTCCATCTGGAATTTTCTTCCCTGAAAAAATCTCTGTTATTGGGAATGGTATGGTTGTAAATCCTAAATCTCTTGTGAAAGAGTTGAGCTATCTTCATGAGGAAGGTGTTACAACTGATAACTTGCGTATTTCTGATCGCGCGCATGTCATTTTGCCTTATCATATCGAGTTGGATCGCTTGCAAGAAGAAGCTAAGGGCGACAATAAGATTGGGACTACAATTAAGGGAATTGGTCCAGCTTATATGGACAAGGCTGCTCGTGTTGGGATTCGTATCGCAGATCTTTTGGATAAAGATATTTTCCGTGAGCGTTTAGAACGTAACCTTGCTGAAAAGAATCGTCTTTTTGAAAAATTGTATGACAGTAAAGCGATTGCCTTCGATGATATTTTTGAAGAATATTACGAATATGGTCAACAAATCAAAAAATATGTGACAGATACATCTGTAATCTTGAATGATGCGCTTGATAATGGAAAGCGTGTGCTTTTTGAAGGTGCACAAGGTGTTATGCTAGATATCGACCAAGGTACGTATCCATTTGTTACTTCTTCAAACCCTGTGGCTGGTGGTGTGACAATTGGTTCTGGTGTTGGTCCAAGTAAGATTGATAAGGTTGTAGGTGTATGTAAAGCCTATACGAGTCGTGTAGGAGATGGTCCTTTCCCAACTGAGTTGTTTGATGAAGTGGGAGAACGTATCCGTGAAGTGGGTCATGAATATGGTACAACAACTGGTCGTCCACGTCGTGTGGGTTGGTTTGACTCAGTTGTGATGCGTCATAGTCGCCGTGTTTCTGGTATCACTAACCTTTCATTGAACTCTATCGATGTTTTGAGTGGTTTAGATACTGTGAAAATCTGTGTGGCCTATGATCTTGATGGTCAACGTATTGACTACTATCCAGCTAGTCTTGAGCAATTGAAACGTTGCAAGCCTATCTATGAAGAGTTGCCAGGTTGGTCAGAAGATATTACCGGAGTTCGTAATTTGGAAGATCTTCCTGAGAATGCGCGTAACTATGTTCGTCGTGTGAGTGAATTGGTTGGCGTTCGTATTTCTACTTTCTCAGTAGGTCCTGGTCGTGAACAAACAAATATTTTAGAAAGTGTTTGGTCATAAGAGATTTTTAAGATTTGTTTAAGATAGGTCGGTTATACTATAGACAGTTACAAGAAGACCTCCTAACTTGTTGTAACAAATATCCTAAACTTTTCTTTTTCATAATAATCTCCCTATAAAGTCACCGCATTCGGTGGCTTTTTTTGTCTTGGGATTCATGATATAATAATAAAATCGATAAGTAGGAAAAGAGAAACGGATGAATTATACAGTTGAAGAAAAAGAAGTCTTTATGAGGGAGGCTTTGAGAGAGGCTGAGATTGCTCTTGAACACGATGAAATTCCAATTGGTTGTGTGATTGTCAAGGACGGAGAAATCATTGGCAGTGGGCATAATGCGCGTGAGAAGTTGCAACGAGCGGTTATGCATGCGGAGATTATGGCCATAGAGAATGCGAACCTGAGTGAGGAGAGTTGGCGCTTGCTGGATTGCACGCTTTTTGTGACCATTGAGCCCTGTGTCATGTGTAGTGGGGCGATTGGCCTCGCCCGTATTCCAAACGTGGTCTATGGGGCTAAAAACAAGAAATTTGGCGCTGCTGGGAGTTTGTACGATATCTTGACAGATGAGCGTCTCAATCATCGTGTGGAGGTTGAAACGGGAATTTTGGAAGATGAATGCGCAGCTATTATGCAGGACTTTTTTAGAAATAGACGGAAAAAATAATTTTGCTTTTAAAATGAATAGGAATGTGATATAATAAATAGTGGAGCAACAGTTCTGCGTGAAGCGGGTCAGGGGAGGAATCCAGCAGCCCTAAGCGATTTGAATTGTGTGCTCTTTTTTTCGTGCTTTTTCCGAATAAATAAGATAGAATAATCTAGAATAAATGATAATAGAAAAGAGAAGATGATGAAAATTCGTGGTTTTGAATTGGTTTCTAGTTTTACAGATGAAAATTTATTGCCCAAGCGTGAGACAGCTCATGCGGCTGGTTACGACTTAAAGGTTGCTGTGCGTACAGTTATCGCTCCAGGAGAGATTGTATTAGTTCCGACAGGGGTTAAGGCTTATATGCAACCGACTGAGGTTCTCTACCTCTATGATCGTTCTTCAAATCCTCGTAAGAAGGGCTTGGTCTTGATTAATTCAGTTGGAGTCATTGATGGGGATTATTATGGAAATCCTGGAAATGAAGGGCATATTTTTGCACAGATGAAGAATATCACAGATCAAGAGGTTGTTCTTGAAGTTGGAGAACGTGTTGTCCAGGCTGTCTTTGCTCCTTTCTTAATTGCAGATGGAGATGCGGCTGATGGCGTTCGAACTGGTGGATTTGGATCGACAGGGCACTAGAATGAAGATTATCTTTGTACGTCATGGAGAGCCAGATTACCGTGAGTTAGAGGAGCGTTCTTATACGGGATTTGGGATAGATTTAGCACCCTTATCTGAGAAGGGACGGCAGCAGGCTCAGGAACTGAGCGCCAATCCTTTATTCCATTCAGCTGAAATAATCATATCTTCTGCAGTCACAAGAGCTTTAGAAACGGTTTCTTATATGGTTTGTGCTACGGATCTTCCTTTAAGAGTGGAGCCTTTATTACATGAATGGCAGGTTTATGAAAGTGGTACAGATAATTTTGAAAAAGCTCGTACTATGTTTCTAGAAAATAAGGGGAAGTTACTTCCTAATAGTCCTATTCGATATGAGACAGCTGCGGAGATGAAGTCTCGGTTTCTAGAATGTATGTCTAAGTATCGAGAACATCATACTGTGGTAGTTGTTGCTCATCGAATGCTCATGCGCCAGTTTGTGCCAAATGAGAAGATTGATTTTTGCCAAGTGATTGAGTGTGAGTTAGAGATATAGAAAGAGGTTTATCATCGCAAAGAAAAAAGCGACATTTGTATGTCAAAATTGTGGGTATAATTCCCCTAAATATCTGGGACGTTGCCCCAACTGTGGATCTTGGTCTTCTTTTGTAGAAGAGGTTGAGGTTGCCGAGGTCAAGAATGCGCGTGTGTCCTTGACAGGTGAGAAAACCAAACCCATGAAACTGGCTGAGGTGACTTCTATAAACGTCAATCGAACCAAGACGGAGATGGAGGAATTCAACCGTGTACTTGGAGGAGGAGTAGTACCGGGCAGTCTCGTCCTCATAGGTGGGGATCCTGGGATTGGGAAATCAACGCTTCTCTTACAAGTCTCAACCCAGCTGTCTCAAGTAGGTACTGTTCTCTACGTTAGTGGAGAGGAGTCTGCCCAGCAGATTAAGCTACGAGCAGAGCGCTTGGGAGATATTGATAGTGAGTTTTATCTCTATGCAGAGACCAATATGCAGAGTGTTCGAGCAGAGGTGGAGCACATCCAGCCAGACTTCCTCATTATTGACTCTATCCAGACCATTATGTCTCCTGAGATTTCAGGGGTGCAGGGATCTGTTTCTCAAGTGCGTGAGGTGACGGCTGAACTTATGCAGCTGGCCAAGACTAATAACATTGCCATCTTTATCGTAGGGCATGTGACCAAGGAAGGAACCTTGGCTGGGCCGAGAATGTTGGAGCATATGGTGGATACGGTACTTTACTTTGAAGGGGAGCGTCACCATACCTTTCGTATTTTGAGAGCGGTCAAAAACCGTTTTGGCTCCACTAATGAGATTGGGATTTTTGAGATGCAGTCGGGCGGATTGGTTGAGGTACTCAATCCGAGTCAAGTTTTCCTAGAAGAGCGTTTGGATGGAGCAACTGGTTCATCAATCGTTGTGACCATGGAAGGGACGCGTCCGATTTTGGCGGAAGTTCAGGCTTTGGTAACACCGACCATGTTTGGAAATGCCAAGCGTACTACGACAGGTCTTGACTTCAATCGCGTTAGCTTGATTATGGCTGTTTTGGAAAAACGGGCAGGTCTTCTCTTACAAAATCAGGATGCCTATCTCAAATCTGCTGGCGGTGTCAAATTGGATGAACCTGCCATTGACTTAGCTGTTGCAGTTGCCATTGCTTCGAGCTACAAGGACAAGCCAACTAATCCTCAGGAATGTTTTGTGGGAGAACTGGGCTTGACAGGAGAGATTCGGCGTGTGAATCGTATCGAGCAACGCATCAACGAAGCTGCTAAACTGGGATTTACCAAGATTTATGTACCAAAAAATTCCTTGACAGGAATCACTCCGCCTAAGGAAATTCAGGTCATTGGTGTGACAACGATTCAGGAAGTCTTGAAAAAGGTATTCTCCTAATAGTTATGGTCAGCTTTAGATGACTAATTATTTTATTGCTAACATTTATTAAAACAAGGAGGAATTTCTTATGAAATTTTCTATGGACAGTCATATGCAATTTCCTTTGGTAGAGTTGTCACTCAATCAAGGAGAAACCGTCTATATCCAGCGAGGTAGTATGGTTTACCACACGCCTAACGTAAGTCTCAATACCCAGCTCAATGCTAGCGGTTCAGGTTTGGGACGTTTTGTTAAAGCTGTAGGACGTTCAATGGTTTCTGGTGAAAGCACCTTCATTACTCAAGCTGTAGCAGAGTCTGATAACGGGAACCTTGCTCTAGCACCAGATACTCCTGGGCAAGTAATTGCTCTTGAACTAGGTGAAAAACAATATCGACTGAATGATGGGGCTTTTCTAGCTCTTGATGGTACAGCTTCCTATACTATGGAGAGTCAGTCTATTGGTAAAGCTCTGTTCGGAGGGCAAGGCGGTCTCTTTGTGATGACTACCCAAGGCCAGGGAAGTCTCTTGGCCAATGCTTTTGGCTCTATCAAGAAAATTGAGCTACAAAACCAAGAAATAACCATTGACAATGCCCATGTGGTGGCTTGGAGTCAATCTTTGGACTATAATATCCACTTAGAAAATAGCTTCTGGCAGTCTATTGGTACAGGCGAAGGAGTGGTGAATACCTTCCGAGGAACTGGTGAGGTCTACGTACAAAGTCTCAATCTTCAGAGCTTTGCAGGATCGCTCAATAAGTATATCCAAAAAGGTTCATAAAAATAAAACTAGAACAGAAGCCCAAGCTAGAAGCTGGATGTCTCTGTCCCAGTTTTTTTATATGAAGGTTGACAACTGACAAGACAAAGAAAAGATGGTAAGATAGGATATAAATAATTTGGTTTTCAAATTATCTGATAGACTAGAAAGTGAGTTGTCATGTCCTATTTTGAAAATTTTTTAAAAGCCAATCAAGCCTATGTAGAACTGCATGGAGATCTTCATTTATCAATCAAACCAAAGACCAAGGTTGCAATCGTAACTTGTATGGACTCGCGTTTACACGTTGCGCCAGCTCTTGGGTTGGCTCTGGGAGATGCTCATATTTTGCGGAATGCGGGTGGTCGAGTGACGGAGGATATGATTCGTTCGCTGGTTATTTCCCAGCAACAAATGGGGACAAGAGAAATTGTGGTGTTGCACCATACAGACTGTGGTGCTCAGACCTTTGAAAATGGGCCTTTTCAGGAGTATTTAAAAGAGGAACTAGGTGTCGATGTGTCAGATCAGGACTTTTTGCCCTTCCAAGATATAGAGGAGAGTGTGCGTGAGGATATGCAACTTCTTATCGAGTCTCCCTTAATACCAGATGATGTCGTTATCTCTGGTGCTATTTACGATGTAGATACAGGAAGTATGACAGTCGTAGAATTATAAATACTTCATTTAGAAAGAAAGTGTATGAAGAAAAACAGCATTTTATTTATTTTTATCTTATTGCTATGTATTGGTTTACAGTATGAAACCATCTACTATATGGACGGTTCGATGTCAGGTGCGGAATATGGACTAATGGGAGTTTCTATCTTTCTAGCTCTCTTTTACATGATTCCAGCTCTTTATTTCCTTTTCCGCATTGGGAAAAAATGGGAATTGCCAAAGAATGCCTTGATCTTGTCTTTATTGGGAGGGATGTTCCTTTCAGGCTGGCTGTCTAGCTTTGCTAATACCTATATCCATGATTTGCTGGGTATTCTTTTCCCAGATAGTGCATTTTTAAATGCCTTTGAAAGTGCTATTGTGGCTCCTTTGGTAGAAGAGCCGTTGAAATTGTTGCCCCTTGTTTTTGTTTTAGCTTTGATTCCTGTGCAAAAATTAAAATCTTTGTTTTTACTAAGCATTGCTTCTGGTTTGGGATTCCAAATGATTGAGGATATTGGCTATATTCGTACGGATTTGCCAGAGGGCTTTGACTTTACTATTTCGAGAATTTTAGAGCGTATCATCTCAGGAATTGCCTCTCACTGGACTTTTTCAGGTCTGGCTGTAGTAGGTATTTACTTGCTTTACAGAGCCTATAAAGGGCAGAAGGTTGGCAAGAAACAGGGGCTTGTTTTCCTAGGTTTAGCTTTGGGAACTCACTTCTTGTTTAATTCTCCTTTTGTAGAATTAGAGACAGAGTTGCCATTAGCGATTCCAGTGGTTACGGCTATTACTCTCTATGGTTTTTATCAGGCGTATCGCTTTGTTGAGAAGCACAATGAGTTGATGAACTAGAATATTTTTTAAAAGAATGATGCAAGGGTACAAATATGTTGCCCTTCTTTTATTTTTGATTGAAAAATAGTGCAAAAAGCGCTACAATGGTAGATGGAAAAATCTTGTGAAAAGCACAAGCGATACATATATACCGGAGGAAATCATGTCTTTTTCTGATTTAAAGCTGTTTGCCCTTTCTTCTAATCAAGAATTGGCAAAACGTGTAGCGCAGGAGATTGGGATAGAGTTGGGGAAATCAAGTGTTCGCCAATTTTCAGATGGAGAGATTCAGGTCAACATTGAAGAATCAATCCGTGGGAAACACGTCTTTATCCTACAATCAACTAGCTCGCCTGTAAATGACAATCTGCTTGAAATTTTGATTATGGTGGATGCTTTGAAGCGTGCGAGTGCAGAATCTGTCAATGTTGTCATGCCTTACTATGGGTATGCACGTCAGGATAGAAAGGCGAGAGCGCGTGAGCCAATCACTTCAAAACTTGTCGCAAATATGCTTGAAGTAGCTGGAGTGGATCGTTTATTGACCATCGACTTGCATGCTGCGCAGATTCAAGGATTCTTTGATATTCCTGTGGATCACTTGATGGGGGCTCCTCTGATTGCGGATTATTTTGAGCGTCGTGGCATGGTTGGTTCTGACTATGTGGTTGTCAGCCCAGACCATGGAGGAGTGACTCGTGCCCGTAAGTTGGCAGAATTTTTGAAAACATCTATCGCTATCATTGATAAACGTCGTAGCGTTGATAAGATGAATACTAGTGAAGTCATGAATATCATCGGTAAGGTCGAAGGCAAGACTTGTATCTTGATTGATGATATGATTGATACGGCTGGAACGATTTGTCATGCGGCAGATGCACTTGCGGAAGCTGGTGCTGTTGAAGTCTATGCAAGCTGTACACACCCAGTTCTTTCTGGTCCTGCTATGGACAATATCCAAAAATCAGCTATTAAGAAATTGGTTGTTTTGGATACCATCTATCTCCCAGAAGAGCGTTTGATTGATAAGATTGAGCAGATTTCGATCGCTCACCTATTAGGGGATGCTATCGTGCGTATTCATGAAAAACGCCCACTTTCTCCACTTTTCAGTATTGAGAAAAAGATTTAAGTTTTTATTTAGAATAAAACATACTCCTAGCAGAAGTGAACTGCTAGGAGGTTTTTATGTTAAAAATCTGCAAGCCTTTTCAAAATGTGCTATACTGATGAAAAAGGAGGATTTCTATGAGTCAAGAATTTATCAATCCAAGTGATGGCGTGATTCGTCAGTATCTAGCAACGAGTAAAACCCTTGCTGTGGTGGGCTTGTCAGACCGTGAGGAGATAACCAGCAATCGAGTGACCAAGGAAATGCAGGCTCGGGGTTATAAAATCATTCCAGTCAATCCCAAGGCGGCAGGTGGCGAAATCTTGGGTGAAAAGGCTTATGATAGCCTAGCAGAGATTCCTTTTCCTGTAGATATTGTTAATGTTTACCGTCGCAGTGAGTTTTTGTCAGATGTGGCGCGTGATTTTCTCAAGGCTGATGCCAAGATTTTTTGGGCACAGCTAGGACTTGAAAGTCTAGAAGCGGAAGAAATCTTGCGTGCTGGTGGATGTGATGATATCGTGATGAATCGTTGCATCAAGAGAGAACATACACGCTTGATTGAGGAAGCATAAGAAAAAGGTAGCTGATGGGCTACCTTTTGTGTTAGAAAATGCCGATAAGGATCTGCATACCAAGGCTGGTGAGGATGATGGCTATCCAGCAGATAGCTCCGAGAATAATGGATTTTCCGCTGGATTTGATCATAGCGACCAGATTAGTTTTGAGACCGATAGCACTCATGGCCATGATAATGAGGAATTTGGAGAGTTGTTTGAGAGGGGTAAAGAAACTACTGGACACACCAAGAGAGGTCAGTAAGGTTGTTAGAAGAGATGCAAGGATAAAGTAAAGGATAAAAAGTGGGAAGACTTTTTTCAGTTGCAGGCCTTGCTTATTTTTTTGCTCGCGACTTTGCCAGTAGGAGAGAAAGAGAGTGATGGGGATGATAGCCAGAGTACGTGTGAGTTTGACAATGGTTGCGGATTCGAGGGTATTGGTCTGGTAGAGACTGTCCCAAGCGCTAGCTGTAGCCGTCACAGAGGAAGTATCATTGACCGCAGTTCCTGCAAAGAGGGCGAAGCCGTCATTGGATAGATGAAGCCAGGTGCCTAGGGTTGGAAATATGAGCGCAGCCAAGACATTGAAGAAAAAGATAACGGAGATGGCTTGGGCTACTTCCTTTTCCTTGGCGTGGATAACGGGCGCTGTCGCCGCAATGGCCGAACCACCGCAGATAGAAGAACCTACTCCAATCAAGGTAGCCAATTTTGTATCCAGTGCAAAGAAGCGCTGGAAGAGGTAGGCAACAATCAAGGCTATTGAAATGGTGGACAGGATGACAGGGAGTGAAGATTGTCCAACTGCGAAGACTTGCGAGATATTGAGACCAAAACCAAGCAAGATAACAGCATATTGGAGCAATTTTTTTGAACTAAAGGTCAATCCCGCATCCAGTTGTTTATAGGGTGAGAGCCAGGGGTGGAGGAGCATTCCAGCAAAAATTGCAAAAACAGGTGCACCCACGACGGGGAAAAGTCCTCCTAGAAACCAAGATACGATAGAAATGAGAAGGCAGGCCAAGATGCCTGCTCCATTTTTTGATAGAAATGACATAAAAACCTCCAAATAGAATCTGTTACCATTATAGACCTGTAAACAGGAAAAGTAAAATAGAAAGTGGAAAGCTATTCTATAATGTATTTTTGCGGTCGGGGGGCTTTTGTAGTATAATAGAGATACGTTTTGAAAGTAGGAGGTATCTATGGACTTAACTAAGCGCTTTAATAAACAGTTAGATAAGATTCAAGTTTCGTTGATTCGTCAGTTTGACCAGGCCATTTCGGAGATTCCTGGAGTCTTGCGTTTGACCTTGGGGGAACCTGATTTTACAACGCCAGATCATGTCAAGGAGGCGGCCAAGCGAGCGATTGACCAGGATCAATCCTACTATACAGGGATGAGTGGTCTGCTGACTCTACGTCAGGCGGCCAGTGATTTTGTTAAGGAAAAGTACCAACTGGACTATGCTCCTGAGAATGAAATCTTGGTTACAATTGGGGCGACAGAAGCCTTATCTGCTACTTTGACGGCTATTTTGGAAGAGGGAGACAAGGTGCTCTTGCCAGCTCCTGCCTATCCAGGTTATGAGCCGATTGTCAATCTAGTTGGGGCAGAGGTCGTCGAGATTGATACGACTGAAAATGGTTTTGTCTTGACTCCAGAGATGTTGGAGAAGGCCATTTTGGAGCAGGGAGACAAGCTCAAGGCGGTTATTCTTAACTATCCAGCTAATCCGACAGGAATTACCTACAGTCGGGAGCAGTTGGAAGCTTTGGCAGCTGTTTTACGCAAGTACGAAATTTTTGTTGTCTGTGATGAGGTCTACTCAGAATTGACCTACACAGGGGAAGCCCATGTGTCTCTGGGGACCATGTTGAGAGATCAGGCTATTATTATCAATGGTCTATCTAAATCACATGCTATGACAGGTTGGCGTTTGGGTCTGATTTTCGCTCCTGCAGCCTTTACAGCTCAGTTAATCAAGAGTCACCAGTACTTGGTCACTGCTGCAAATACCATGGCTCAACATGCTGCGGTAGAGGCCTTGACAGCTGGTAAAAACGATGTGGAACCGATGAAGAAGGAATACATCCAGCGTCGAGATTATATTATCGAGAAAATGACTGCTCTTGGTTTTGAGATTATCAAACCAGACGGTGCCTTCTATATCTTTGCTAAGATTCCAGCGGGCTACAATCAAGATTCCTTTGCCTTTCTAAAGGATTTTGCTCAGAAGAAGGCTGTTGCTTTTATCCCTGGTGCCGCCTTTGGGCGTTATGGAGAAGGTTATGTTCGCCTGTCTTATGCAGCCAGCATGGAGACTATCACAGAAGCTATGAAACGACTTGAGGAGTACATGAGAGAAGCATGATTCAGTCTATCACGAGTCAAGGCTTGGTGATCTACAATCGCAATTTTCGTGAGGATGATAAGCTAGTCAAGATTTTTACTGAGCAGGCTGGTAAGCGGATGTTTTTCGTCAAACACGCTGGTCAGTCTAAGCTGGCGCCGGTTATTCAGCCCTTGGTGCTGGCTCGATTTCTCTTGCGAATCAATGATGACGGGCTTAGTTACATCGAGGACTATCATGAGGTGATGACCTTTCCCAAGATTAATAGCGACCTCTTTGTCATGGCCTATGCGACTTACGTGGCAGCTCTTGCAGATGCTAGTTTGCAGGACAATCAGCAGGATGCTCCCTTGTTTGCTTTTTTACAAAAGACCTTGGAGTTGATGGAAGCGGGCTTGGATTATCAGGTTTTGACCAATATTTTTGAAATTCAAATCTTGACTCGATTTGGGATCAGCCTCAATTTTAATGAGTGTGTCTTTTGCCATCGGGTTGGTCAGGCTTTTGACTTTTCTTTCAAATATGGAGCCTGCCTCTGTCCAGAACATTATCATGAGGATGAGAGACGTTGCCATCTCAATCCCAATATCCCTTATCTGCTCAATCAATTTCAAGCCATTGATTTTGAGACTTTGGAGACCATTTCGCTCAAGCCTGAAATCAAGCAAGAGCTACGCCAATTTATGGATCAACTCTACGAAGAGTACGTTGGGATTCACCTAAAATCAAAGAAATTTATTGATTCCCTAGCAGACTGGGGACAATTACTAAAAGAGGAAAAGAAATGAAAAAAATCGCAGTAGATGCCATGGGGGGCGATTACGCACCTCAGGCCATCGTTGAGGGTGTCAATCAATCCCTAGCTGACTTTTCAGATATCGAGGTTCAACTCTACGGAGATGAAGCTAAAATCAAGCAATATCTGACAGCCACAGAGCGCGTCAGCATTATCCATACGGATGAGAAGATTGATTCAGACGATGAACCTACGAGAGCTATTCGAAAGAAGAAAAATGCCAGTATGGTATTGGCGGCCAAGGCTGTCAAAGAGGGTGAAGCAGACGCTGTTCTCTCAGCTGGGAATACAGGTGCTTTACTAGCAGCAGGATTTTTCATCGTGGGTCGTATCAAGAATATCGATCGTCCTGGGCTTATGTCAACCTTGCCGACTATTGATGGGAAGGGGTTTGACATGCTGGACCTCGGTGCTAATGCGGAAAATACAGCCCAGCACCTCCATCAATATGCAGTTCTAGGTTCCTTCTATGCTAAAAATGTCCGTGGAATTGCGCAACCACGCGTTGGCTTGCTCAACAACGGAACAGAGAGTAGCAAGGGCGACCCGCTTCGCAAGGAAACCTATGAATTACTGGTGGCTGATGAAAGTTTAAACTTTATCGGAAACGTGGAAGCACGTGATTTGATGAATGGCGTTGCGGATGTTGTCGTGGCAGATGGTTTCACGGGAAACGCTGTGCTCAAATCCATTGAAGGGACAGCTATGGGAATCATGGGCTTGCTCAAGACCGCTATTACAGGTGGAGGTCTTCGAGCGAAACTAGGCGCCCTCCTTCTCAAGGACAGCCTCAGAGGTTTGAAAAAACAGCTCAACTACTCAGATGTTGGTGGAGCGGTCTTGTTTGGTGTCAAGGCACCAGTTGTCAAGACTCATGGCTCAAGCGATGCCAAGGCTGTTTATAGTACGATTCGTCAGATTCGTACCATGCTAGAAACAGACGTAGTTGCCCAAACTGCGCGTGAATTTTCAGGAGAATAAAAGAGATGACAGAAAAAGAAATTTTTGACCGTATTGTGACCATTATCCAAGAGCGACAGGGAGAGGACTTTGTCGTGACAGAATCCTTGAGTCTGAAAGACGATTTGGATGCTGACTCAGTTGACTTGATGGAGTTTATCTTGACACTGGAAGATGAATTTAATATCGAAATCAGTGATGAGGAAATTGACCAACTGCAAAGTGTAGGAGATGTGGTAGAAGTCGTCAAAAGTAAAGAATAGCAAGAAGCAACATGCAAGTCGTGTTGCTTTTTTATTGTCAGGAAAAATAAAAAATTTAGAACTTTTAGTGGGAATTACGAATAGATAGATAAGGAAGAAAAAGGAGGAGTGTTTATGTATGTGACTGGTTTTTATCCGTGGTTCATTAAATTATTTTTCAAATAAAATTTAATTAATTGTACATTTTCGAATTATTTTTCGAATAAATAAGTGAGAAGAAAAGGAAGGAGATTACGCGATGTATTTACCAATCTTATTGCCATGGTTTATCAAATGGTATTTAAAATAAATGAAATTTACCTGTTCATTTTAAATCACTTCTCAAATAGATAAGTGAGACGAAAAGGAAGGAAAAGGAATTCAGTAATTTATCTATTCTGGTTTTTAAAATGATTTAAGAGCCAGAAGTCGTAAACTAAAAAATAGAAATAAAGGAGAAAAAAGATGACAAATTTTGACAAAATGGAACAAAACTTTGTAACTCTTACAGAAGAAGAGTTGATGAATGTAGATGGGGGAGCGTTGCCTCTTGTAGCTTGGGTAATCGCTAATCCCGTGACGGCAGCCAAAATTGCTGGTGGAGTTGCTGCAGTGGGAATTGCAGGTTATCATTATGTGACAGGTAAGTGGTAAAAATTAAAGGAGAAATTGCTATGGAAAAATCTATTTTAAAATTTGAAAAAATGACTAATACAGACTTGCAGGAAATTCAAGGGGGAGCCTTACCTCTCCTTATCCCTATTGCCGCTGGTTTTGTTAAAGGGTTTGTATATACTGGTGGAGCTATTCTGACAACTCGAGCACTCTTGTCAGGTAAATAGGAGTCTAACATGAAAACATTTTTATTAGGTTTTGCTGAGGGTTATTTTATCGTATCGCTCATAATCTACATCGCAACGTATTTGATTTTGAAAAATCCGATTAATACCCTATTTTATCCAGAAATTTACCCTGTTTTATTTGGGCTCTTTTATCTAGGATATAAGGTCAATAAAAAGCAAGTAGAGTGAGTAACTAAGAATGACTTGTTAGTCTGCGCTGAAAATGGTTAGGGTAGAATCTAAGAATGCATCACATTGGAGTTTAAAAGGAGTAACTATGAATCGTAAATTAGAACGGTGTTATATATTCTGACTATGAACAGATCATACCAGAGGTGGCTCAGAAATAGCAGGGACATTAGAAATTGAAGTAATAAATAGGATGTCGTAAATGTTGCTATCAATGATTTATTTGTTCCAAGTTTGCCTAGGGTAGCAGTAAAACATCAATTTCCTTTCATACCATATTTTTAGTAGGTAGGGCGTTTGTTCTGCCTATTTTTTGCCAAGAAAGTGCAGTTGAGGTGTTTATTTGGAGTTTTACATATATTTTTGATAAAATAGTTATAGAAATTAGGAAAGTGGAAGAAAAGAAATGAAGAAGGTTGTAGGATATTTTTTAGTATTTGTTTTTCTATTTTTGATGAATATTTTCATCTTTAAGATACTAGCAACCCTGGGATTTCAGCTGACAATGAGTGAAAAGAGTTATATTGTACCACCGCTGTTTTCGATTATCGTTGTATATATGATTGACAAAAGAATTAGGAAGAAAAAGAAATAAATATATATTTTAGGTAGAATGTTTGTTCTACCTATTTTTTATCTTAAAAGTGCAGTTGGGAGGGAGATAGGTGCATTTGGGAAGGAAGTCCAGTTTTTGTTTGGAGATTGGGGTAAGATAGTTGTTATCAGATGAGTTTAGGAAAAAGGAGATGAATATGAAATTTGGGAAACGTCACTATCGTCCGCAGGTGGATCAGATGGACTGCGGTGTAGCTTCATTAGCCATGGTTTTTGGCTACTATGGTAGCTATTATTCTTTGGCTCACTTGCGAGAATTGGCCAAGACGACCATGGATGGGACGACGGCTTTGGGCTTGGTCAAGGTGGCAGAGGAGATTGGCTTTGAGACGCGAGCAATCAAGGCGGATATGACGCTTTTTGACTTGCCAGATTTGACTTTTCCTTTTGTTGCTCATGTTCTTAAGGAAGGGAAATTGCTCCACTACTATGTGGTGACTGGGCAGGATAAGGATAGCATTTATATTGCCGATCCAGATCCTGGGGTGAAATTGAGCAAACTGCCACGTGAGCGTTTTGAGGAAGAATGGACAGGAGTGACTCTTTTTATGGCACCTAGTCCAGACTACAAGCCTCATAAGGATCAAAAAAATGGCCTTCTCTCTTTTATCCCTATATTAGTGAGGCAGCGTGGCTTGATTGCTAATATCGTTTTGGCAACACTCTTGGTAACCTTGATTAACATTGTGGGTTCTTATTATCTGCAGTCTATCATTGATACCTATGTGCCAGATCAGATGCGTTCGACACTGGGGATTATTTCTATTGGGCTGGTGATTGTTTATATTCTTCAGCAAATCTTGTCTTATGCCCAGGAGTATCTCTTACTTGTTTTGGGGCAACGCTTATCGATTGATGTGATTTTGTCCTATATCAAGCACGTCTTTCACCTGCCTATGTCCTTCTTTGCGACACGTAGAACAGGGGAAATCGTGTCTCGTTTCACAGATGCTAACAGTATCATTGATGCGCTGGCTTCGACCATTCTTTCGATTTTCCTAGATGTGTCAACGGTTGTCATTATTTCCCTTGTTTTATTTTCACAAAATACCAATCTCTTTTTCATGACTTTATTGGCGCTACCTATCTACACAGTGATTATCTTTGCTTTTATGAAGCCGTTTGAAAAGATGAATCGGGATACCATGGAAGCCAATGCGGTTCTGTCTTCCTCTATCATTGAGGACATTAATGGTATTGAGACTATCAAGTCTTTGACCAGTGAAAGTTCACGCTATCAAAAGATTGACAAGGAATTTGTGGATTATCTGAAAAAATCCTTTACCTATAGTCGGGCAGAAAGTCAGCAAAAGGCTTTGAAAAAAGTTGCACATCTCTTGCTCAATGTCGGCATTCTCTGGATGGGGGCTGTTCTGGTCATGGATGGCAAGATGAGTTTGGGGCAGTTGATTACCTATAATACCTTGCTGGTTTACTTTACCAATCCTTTGGAAAATATCATCAATCTGCAAACCAAGCTTCAGACAGCACAGGTTGCCAATAACCGTCTAAATGAAGTATATCTGGTAGCTTCGGAGTTTGAGGAGAAGAAAACAGTTGAGGATTTGAGCTTGATGAAGGGAGATATGACCTTCAAGCAGGTTTCTTACAAGTATGGCTATGGTCGAGACGTCTTGTTGGATATCAATTTGACCATTCCCCAAGGTTCTAAAGTGGCTTTTGTGGGGATTTCAGGGTCAGGTAAGACGACTTTGGCTAAGATGATGGTTAATTTTTATGATCCAAGTCAGGGAGAGATTAGTCTGGGTGGTGTCAATCTCAATCAGATTGATAAAAAGGCCTTGCGCCAGTATATCAACTATCTGCCTCAACAGCCCTATGTCTTTAACGGAACGATTTTGGAGAATCTTCTCCTTGGAGCCAAGGAAGGGACGACTCAAGAGGATATCTTACGGGCGGTCGAATTGGCAGAGATTCGGGAGGACATTGAGCGGATGCCACTGAATTACCAGACAGAATTGACTTCGGATGGAGCAGGGATTTCAGGTGGTCAACGTCAGAGAATCGCTCTGGCGCGTGCTCTCTTGACAGATGCGCCTGTCTTGATTTTGGATGAGGCGACCAGCAGTTTGGATATTTTGACAGAGAAGCGAATTGTCGATAATCTCATGGCTTTGGACAAGACCTTGATTTTCATCGCCCACCGCTTGACCATTGCAGAGCGGACAGAGAAGGTTGTTGTCTTGGATCAGGGCAAGATTGTTGAAGAAGGAAAGCATGCTGATTTGCTTGCACAGGGTGGCTTTTACGCCCATTTGGTGAATAGCTAGAAAGAGGAGAGGATGAAACCAGAATTTTTAGAAAGTGCGGAGTTTTATAATCGTCGTTACCATAATTTTTCCAGTCGGGTGATTGTACCCATGTCCCTTCTGCTCGTGTTTTTGCTTGGCTTTGCAATATTTGCAGAGAAAGAGATGAGTTTGTCCACTAGAGCTACTGTCGAGCCTAGTCGTATCCTTGCAAATATCCAGTCAACTAGCAATAATCACATTCTTGTCAATCATTTGGAAGAAAATAAGCTGGTTAAAAAGGGAGAACTGTTGGTTCAATATCAAGAAGGGGCAGAGGGTGTCCAAGCGGAGGCCTATGCCAGTCAGTTGGACATGCTCAAGGATCAAAAAAAGCAATTGGAGTATTTGCAAAAAAGTCTGCAAGAAGGGGAGAATCACTTTCCAGAGGAGGATAAGTTTGGCTACCAAGCCACCTTTCGTGACTACATCAGCCAAGCAGGCAGTCTTAGGGCTAGTACATCGCAACAAAATGAGACCATTGCGTCCCAGAATGCAGCAGCTAGTCAAACCCAAGCCGAAATCGGCAATCTCATCAGCCAAACAGAGGCTAAAATTCGCGATTACCAGACAGCTAAGTCAGCTATTGAAACAGGTGCTTCCTTGGCCAGTCAGAATCTAGCCTACTCTCTCTACCAGTCCTATAAGTCTCAGGGTGAGGAAAATCCGCAAGCTAAAGCTCAGGCAGTTGCGCAGGTTGAAGCGCAGCTTTATCAGTTAGAATCTAGTCTTGCTACTTACCGTGTCCAGTATGCAGGTTCAGGTACCCAGCAAGCCTATGCGTCAGGTTTAAGCAGTCAATTAGAGTCTCTCAAATCCCAACACTTGGCTAAGGTTGGTCAGGAATTGACCCTTCTAGACCAGAAAATTTTGGAGGCAGAATCGGGTAAGAAGGTTCAGGGAAATCTTTTAGAAAAGGGGAAAATTACGGCGAGTGAGGATGGGGTGCTTCACCTTAATCCTGAGACCAGTGATTCTACCATGGTTGCAGAAGGTGCCCTACTAGCCCAACTCTATCCGTCCTTGGAAAAAGAAGGGAAAACCAAACTAACAGCTTATCTCAGTTCAAAGGATGTAGCAAGGATCAAGGTCGGTGATTCTGTTCGCTATACTACGACTCATGATGCTAAGAATCAACTTTTCCTAGATTCTACTATTACAAGTATTGACGCGACAGCTACTAAGACTGAAAAAGGGAATTTCTTTAAAATCGAGGCGGAGACTAATCTAACTTCTGAGCAGGCTGAAAAACTTCGGTACGGGGTGGAAGGTCTCCTACAGATGATTACGGGCAAGAAAAGTTACCTGCGTTATTATTTGGATCAATTTTTGAACAAAGAGTAATGTTCGTGTTTTTAGAGTTAAATGATTTTAAAACTGTGAGAAAGATTTTTCTTGCAGTTTTTTTCTTTATGATTTTTGAAACATATCTACTATTTATTCGTTTAAATTCTTGTAATTTTAGGTTTTTTATGGTAGAATGTGCTCAAGTAATACGAAAGGCGAACTTTAAAATGTCAAAACAATTAATCTATTCGGGAAAAGCTAAAGATATCTATACAACTGAGGATGAAAATCTTATTATTTCAACTTACAAGGACCAGGCGACTGCTTTCAATGGTGTCAAGAAGGAGCAGATTGCAGGTAAGGGAGTGTTGAATAATCAGATCTCATCTTTTATTTTTGAGAAATTAAATGCGGCTGGTGTGGCGACTCACTTTGTGGAGAAGCTTTCAGACACGGAACAACTCAATAAAAAGGTTAAGATTATTCCTTTGGAAGTCGTGCTCCGAAACTATACTGCTGGTTCCTTTTCAAAACGTTTTGGCGTAGACGAAGGAATCGCATTTGAGACTCCGATTGTCGAATTTTACTATAAAAATGATGATTTGGATGATCCATTTATCAATGACGAGCATGTGAAATTCCTAAAGATTGCGGATGACCAGCAGATTGCCTACTTGAAGGAAGAAACTCGTCGAATCAATGAACTTTTGAAAACTTGGTTTGCTGAGATTGGGCTTAAGTTGATTGACTTTAAGCTAGAGTTCGGTTTTGACAAGGATGGCAAGATTATCTTAGCAGATGAATTTTCACCAGATAACTGCCGCTTGTGGGATGCGGATGGCAACCACATGGATAAGGATGTTTTCCGTAGGGGATTAGGAGAGCTAACAGACGTTTACGAAGTTGTCTGGGAGAAGTTGCAAGGTTTGAAATAATCTGTTTGCAACGGAAAACCTTCGTCTCTCAACTAAAAGGACTCAGGCTGAAAAGGTCCTCCAGACCTTTTCACTCCGTAGAGGATTGGGAGAACTAACAGACGTTTACGAGATTGTTTGGGAAAAGTTGCAGGGATTGAAGTAACAACCTCAAGGTCGTTTGGAACATTGCAAGAGCTGAAATAAAGGAATAAGGATTGATGGATAAATGTATTTTTGTTGAGAAAAAGGCTGATTTTCAGGTCAAGTCAGAGAGTTTGGTTAGAGAACTCCAGCACAACTTGGGACTTTCAAGCTTGAAAAGTATTCGCATCGTGCAAGTTTATGATGTATTTGACTTGGCAGAGGACTTGTTTGCACCTGCAGAGAAGCACATCTTCTCTGAGCAGGTGACAGACCATGTTTTGGACGAAGTGGCTGTGCAGGCGGATCTCGCCAACTATGCTTTCTTTGCGATTGAAAGCCTACCAGGGCAGTTTGACCAGCGTGCTGCATCTTCACAGGAAGCCTTGCTTTTACTAGGAAGTTCGAGTGATGTAACGGTTAATACAGCCCAACTTTACTTGGTGAATAAAGATATCGATGTGACGGAATTAGAAGCGGTCAAGAACTATCTGCTCAATCCAGTTGATTCTCGTTTCAAGGATATTACGGCAGGGATTGCCAAGCAGGAATTTTCAGAGTCAGACAAGACCATTCCTAAATTGACTTTCTTTGAAAACTATACAGCAGAAGACTTTGCTCGCTACAAGGCCGAGCAAGGGATGGCCATGGAAGTGGATGATTTGCTCTTTATCCAAGACTACTTTAAGTCAATCGGGCGCGTGCCGACGGAAACAGAACTCAAGGTTTTGGACACTTACTGGTCTGACCACTGCCGTCACACGACGTTTGAGACAGAGTTGAAACATATTGATTTCTCAGCTTCTAAATTCCAAAAACAATTGCAGTCAACCTATGACAAATATATCGCTATGCGCGATGAGTTGGGGCGTTCTGAAAAACCACAAACCTTGATGGATATGGCGACTATTTTCGGTCGTTATGAGCGTGCTAATGGACGTTTGGATGATATGGAAGTGTCAGACGAAATCAATGCTTGCTCAGTCGAAATCGAAGTGGACGTTGATGGTGTGAAAGAGCCATGGCTCCTCATGTTCAAGAACGAAACCCACAACCACCCAACAGAGATTGAGCCATTTGGTGGGGCTGCTACCTGTATTGGTGGAGCCATTCGTGACCCATTGTCAGGTCGCTCATATGTCTACCAAGCTATGCGTATCTCAGGTGCGGGTGATATTACCGCACCGATTTCAGAAACTCGCGCTGGGAAATTGCCACAACAAGTCATTTCTAAAACAGCGGCTCATGGTTATTCTTCATATGGTAACCAGATTGGGCTTGCAACAACCTACGTTCGTGAATACTTCCACCCAGGCTTTGTAGCTAAACGCATGGAGCTTGGTGCTGTTGTTGGTGCGGCTCCTAAGGGCAATGTTGTCCGTGAAAAACCGGAATCGGGTGATGTCATTATCCTTCTTGGAGGTAAGACTGGACGTGATGGTGTCGGTGGTGCGACGGGCTCTTCTAAGGTTCAAACGGTTGAGTCTGTGGAAACTGCTGGAGCTGAAGTTCAAAAAGGGAATGCTATCGAAGAACGCAAGATTCAACGTCTGTTCCGTAATGGCGATGTGACTCGCCTTATCAAAAAATCAAATGATTTTGGCGCTGGTGGTGTCTGTGTAGCTATTGGTGAATTAGCAGACGGTCTTGAAATCGACCTCAACAAGGTGCCTCTTAAATACCAGGGCTTGAATGGTACCGAAATTGCCATCTCTGAATCACAAGAACGGATGGCAGTCGTGGTACGTCCTGAAGACGTAGATGCCTTTGTTGAAGAATGTAACAAAGAAAATATTGACGCTGTTGTCGTGGCGACAGTGACGGAAAAACCAAATCTAGTTATGCACTGGAATGGCGAAACGATTGTAGACTTGGAACGCCGTTTCCTTGATACCAATGGTGTGCGCGTGGTTGTCGATGCTAAAGTTGTGGACAAAGATGTCAAGCTTCCAGAAGAATGTCAAACATCTGCTAACACACTTGAAGTTGATACCCTTGCGGTTCTATCTGATTTGAATCATGCGAGTCAAAAAGGATTACAGACTATCTTTGACTGCTCTGTTGGACGCTCAACGGTTAATCACCCACTTGGTGGTCGTTACCAACTCACACCAACTGAGGCATCTGTGCAGAAATTACCAGTTCAACACGGTGTGACTCATACTGCGTCAGTCATGGCTCAAGGATTCAACCCATATGTAGCTGAATGGTCTCCATACCACGGTGCTGCCTATGCGGTGATTGAAGCAACTGCTCGTTTGGTTGCTGCTGGTGCCAAATGGTCTCAGGCTCGTTTTTCTTACCAAGAGTACTTCGAGCGCATGGACAAACAAGCTGAGCGTTTTGGTCAGCCAGTAGCAGCTCTCCTAGGTTCTATCGAGGCACAAATTCAGCTTGGTTTGCCATCTATCGGTGGTAAGGACTCTATGTCTGGTACTTTTGAAGAATTGACAGTGCCACCAACCTTGGTCGCTTTTGGGGTGACGACAGCGGATAGCCGTAAGGTGCTTTCGCCAGAGTTCAAGAATGCTGGTGAAAACATCTACTACATACCAGGCCAAGCACTCTCAGCAGAGATTGATTTTGACTTGATTAAGTCTAACTTTGCTCAGTTTGAAGCCCTTCAAAAGGCTCACAAAGTAACAGCAGCTTCAGCTGTTAAATACGGCGGTGTGCTTGAAAGTTTGGCACTTGCTACTTTTGGAAATCATATCGGTGCAGAGGTAACCTTGCCTGAACTAGAAACGGCTTTGACAGCACAATTAGGTGGATTTGTCTTTACTTCTCCTGAAGAAATTGCTGGAGTAGAGAAAATCGGTCAAACAAGTGCAGACTTTACACTCTTTGTCAACGGTGTGAAGCTAGATGGACACAAACTTGACAGTGCCTTCCAAGGAAAATTGGAAGAAGTTTACCCAACAGAATTTGCTCAAGCCAAAGAACTGGCTGAAGTACCAGCTGTTGCATCAGATGTTGTGATTAAAGCCAAAGAAAAGGTTGAAAAACCGGTAGTTTATATCCCAGTCTTCCCGGGCACCAATTCGGAATATGACTCAGCTAAGGCCTTCGAAAAAGAAGGAGCAGAGGTCAACTTAGTACCATTTGTGACCTTGAATGAAGAGGCTATTGTCAAGTCAGTTGAAACTATGGTTGACAACATCGGCAAGGCTAACATCCTCTTCTTTGCAGGTGGTTTCTCAGCTGCGGACGAGCCAGATGGTTCAGCTAAGTTTATTGTCAATATCCTGCTCAATGAAAAAGTGCGTGTGGCTATTGATAGCTTTATCGCTCGTGGTGGCTTGATTATCGGTATCTGTAATGGATTCCAGGCTTTGGTCAAATCAGGTCTTCTTCCATACGGGAACTTTGAAGATGCCAAAAGTACTAGCCCAACCCTCTTCTACAATGATGCCAACCAACACGTGGCCAAGATGGTGGAAACTCGGATTGCCAATACCAACTCGCCATGGTTGGCTGGAGTAGAAGTGGGCGATATCCACGCTATTCCTGTTTCGCACGGTGAAGGGAAGTTTGTCGTGACGGCTGAGGAATTTGCGGAGCTCCGTGACAATGGTCAAATCTTTAGCCAATACGTTGACTTTGATGGAAAACCAAGTATGGATTCTAAGTACAATCCAAATGGTTCTGTCCATGCCATCGAAGGAATTACCAGCAAGAATGGTCAAATCATCGGTAAGATGGGACACTCAGAACGTTATGAAGACGGTCTTTTCCAAAACATCCCAGGAAATAAAGACCAGCACCTGTTCGCGTCAGCGGTTAAATACTTTACTGGAAAGTAAGACTTGCAGATTTTCTAATAGATAGTATCAGTAATGTAAAAGTCATGTAGATTTAGCTCTTGGTGCTACACAAATAAAAATTAGGTATATAAAATGACATACGAAGTAAAATCTCTTAATGAAGAATGTGGTGTTTTCGGTATCTGGGGACATCCAGATGCTGCTAAGTTGACCTATTTTGGTCTCCACAGTCTTCAACACCGTGGTCAGGAGGGGGCAGGAATCCTCTCCAATGATCAGGGACAATTGAAGCGCCATCGTGACATGGGTCTTCTATCAGAAGTCTTCAGAAATCCTGCTAACTTAGATAAATTGACAGGAACTGGTGCGATTGGGCATGTGCGTTACGCAACTTCTGGCGAAGCTTCTGTAGATAACATCCAGCCCTTCCTCTTCCGTTTTCACGATATGCAGTTTGGCTTGGCTCATAATGGAAATCTGACCAATGCAGCCTCTCTCAAGAAAGAACTGGAACAAAGAGGAGCGATTTTCAGCGCGACTTCGGACTCTGAAATCTTGGCTCACCTCATTCGTCGTAGTCACAATCCTAGTCTGATGGGCAAAATCAAGGAGGCACTCAGCCTTGTCAAAGGTGGCTTTGCTTATATCTTGCTATTTGAAGATAAGTTGATTGCGGCTCTTGACCCCAATGGTTTCCGTCCGCTTTCTATCGGGAAAATGGCCAACGGAGCGGTGGTGGTTTCCTCTGAAACCTGTGCTTTTGAAGTCATTGGTGCAGAATGGATTCGTGATTTGAAGCCAGGTGAGATTGTGATCATTGATGACAAGGGCATCCAGTATGATAGCTATACAGACGATACTCAGTTAGCAATCTGTTCTATGGAGTATATCTACTTTGCCCGCCCTGATTCTAACATTCATGGTGTCAATGTCCATACGGCACGTAAACGTATGGGTGCCCAATTAGCGCGTGAATTCAAGCATGAGGCGGATATTGTAGTTGGTGTACCCAATTCTTCCCTCAGCGCGGCTATGGGATTTGCAGAAGAATCTGGTTTGCCAAATGAAATGGGTCTTATCAAGAACCAATACACCCAACGTACCTTTATCCAACCGACTCAAGAATTGCGGGAGCAAGGGGTGCGGATGAAACTGTCTGCCGTTTCTGGTGTTGTCAAAGGCAAGCGTGTGGTTATGATTGATGACTCTATTGTACGTGGGACGACCTCTCGTCGTATCGTCCAGCTTTTAAAGGAAGCAGGGGCGACTGAGGTTCACGTTGCCATTGGTAGTCCAGCGCTAGCTTATCCATGCTTCTACGGGATTGATATCCAGACTCGTCAGGAACTGATTGCGGCCAATCATACGGTTGAAGAGACGCGTCAAATCATTGGAGCAGACAGTCTGACCTATCTTTCTGTTGAGGGCTTGATTGAGTCAATTGGGATTGAAACAGATGCGCCAAATGGTGGTCTCTGTGTCGCTTATTTTGATGGGGATTACCCAACGCCTCTCTACGACTATGAAGAAGACTATCGTAGAAGTTTGGAAGAAAAGACAAGTTTTTACAAGTGAGTTACTGAGATTCTCCATAAAAGAAAAGGAATAAATAAATGACAAAAAATGCGTACGCCCAATCGGGTGTAGATGTTGAAGCGGGTTATGAAGTTGTTGAACGGATTAAAAAGCACGTGGCTCGTACGGAGCGTGCAGGTGTCATGGGAGCTCTGGGTGGCTTTGGTGGTATGTTTGACCTTTCAAAGACTGGGGTTAAAGAACCCGTCTTGATTTCAGGAACTGATGGTGTCGGAACCAAGCTCATGCTGGCTATTAAGTACGACAAGCACGATACCATCGGTCAGGACTGTGTGGCCATGTGTGTCAATGACATCATCGCTGCAGGTGCAGAGCCCCTCTATTTCCTTGACTACGTAGCGACAGGGAAGAATGAACCAGCTAAGCTAGAACAAGTTGTCGCTGGTGTGGCAGAAGGTTGTGTGCAGGCAGGCGCTGCCCTCATTGGTGGGGAAACGGCTGAAATGCCTGGTATGTACGGCGCAGATGACTACGATCTAGCTGGTTTTGCGGTCGGGGTGGCTGAAAAATCTCAAATCATTGACGGTTCAAAGGTGGCAGAAGGAGATGTTCTTCTCGGACTTGCTTCAAGTGGGATTCATTCCAATGGTTATTCTCTCGTTCGTCGTGTCTTTGCGGACTATACAGGTGAGGAAGTCTTACCAGAATTGGAGGGCAAGAAACTCAAAGAAGTTCTTCTTGAGCCGACTCGTATCTATGTCAAGGCTGTCTTGCCCCTCATCAAGGAAGGGTTGGTTAACGGCATTGCCCACATCACAGGTGGTGGTTTTATTGAGAATGTCCCTCGTATGTTTGCAGATGACCTAGCAGCTGAGATTGAGGAAAGCAAGGTTCCAGTGCTTCCTATTTTCAAAGCTCTTGAAAAATACGGTCAAATCAAGCATGAAGAAATGTTTGAAATCTTCAATATGGGTGTGGGACTCATGCTGGCAGTTAGCCCTGAAAATGTAGGTCGTGTCAAGAAATTGTTGGATGAACCAGTCTATGAAATTGGTCGTATCGTCAAGAAAGAAAACGAAAGTGTCATCATCAAATGAAAAAAATAGCGGTTTTTGCCTCAGGTAATGGCTCAAATTTTCAGGTGATTGCCGAAGAGTTTCCAGTGGAGTTTGTCTTTTCAGACCATCGTGACGCCTATGTGCTCGAGCGTGCAGACAAGCTTGGCGTTCTATCCTATGCTTTTGAACTCAAGGAGTTTGAGAGCAAGGCAGACTACGAAGCAGCACTTGTTGAGCTATTAGAAGAGCACCAGATTGACTTGGTTTGTCTAGCAGGTTACATGAAAATCGTTGGGCCAACCTTATTGGCGGCTTATGAAGGACGGATTATCAACATCCATCCAGCCTACCTGCCAGAATTTCCAGGAGCTCATGGGATTGAGGATGCTTGGAATGCTGACGTGAATCAGTCTGGTGTGACCATTCACTGGGTGGACTCTGGAGTGGATACAGGAAAGGTCATCAAACAAGTGCGTGTGCCACGGCTGGCTGATGATACCATTGAAAGTTTTGAAACTCGGATTCATGAGGCAGAGTACAAGTTGTATCCAGAGGTTATTAGAGAATTATTGGACAAGTAAATGAAAAAATGGTTGGAAACACTTGCCTTGATTACCTTGGTAATCATTCTACGTTTACTAGTAAATTTTTTCTTCCCAGAGATTCCCTATTGGGGGAGATTTTTACTGACAGTAATTTTAGGAGTCTTGGTAATCGTCTCCCTACACTTTATGAATCGAAAAATTCGTAGGTAGAGAGTTTGAAAATGAAAGGAAATAACATGACTAAACGCGCCTTAATCAGCGTCTCAGACAAAGCGGGCATTGTTGAATTTGCCCAAGAACTTAAAAAACTTGGTTGGGAGATTATCTCGACGGGTGGGACCAAGGTTGCCCTTGATAATGCTGGGGTGAAGACCATTGCGATTGATGATGTGACTGGTTTTCCAGAAATGATGGATGGTCGTGTCAAGACCCTTCATCCAAATATACACGGTGGACTCCTCGCTCGTCGTGACTTGGATAGTCACTTGGAAGCAGCTAAGGAGAACCAGATTGAGCTCATTGATCTTGTTGTGGTAAACCTTTACCCATTTAAGGAAACCATTCTCAAACCAGACGTGACTTATGCTGATGCGGTGGAGAATATCGATATCGGCGGGCCATCCATGCTTCGTTCAGCGGCTAAAAATCATGCTAGCGTAACAGTTGTGGTAGACCCAGAGGATTATGCTGTAGTTCTTGACGAATTGTCAGCCAACGGTGAAACAACTTACGAAACTCGACAACGTCTGGCAGCCAAGGTTTTCCGTCACACAGCAGCTTATGATGCCTTGATTGCAGAGTATTTTACAGCTCAAGTGGGTGAAAGTAAGCCTGAAAAGTTGACTTTGACCTATGACCTCAAACAAGCCATGCGTTACGGTGAAAATCCTCAACAAGATGCCGATTTCTACCAAAAAGCTTTGCCAACGGATTACTCGATTGCATCCGCTAAACAGCTCAACGGTAAGGAATTGTCTTTCAACAATATCCGTGATGCGGATGCTGCTATTCGTATTATCCGTGACTTCAAAGACCGTCCAACCGTTGTGGCTCTCAAACACATGAACCCATGTGGAATCGGTCAGGCTGATGACATCGAGACTGCTTGGGACTACGCTTATGAGTCTGATCCAGTGTCTATCTTCGGTGGGATTGTCGTTCTCAACCGTGAGGTGGATGCTGCGACAGCTGAGAAGATGCATGACGTTTTCCTTGAAATCATCATCGCACCAAGCTATACGGATGAAGCGCTAGCTATTTTGACTAATAAAAAGAAAAACTTGCGTATCCTTGCCTTGCCATTTGACGCACAAGATGCCAGTGAAGCAGAAGCAGAATACACAGGTGTAGTTGGTGGTCTCCTTGTGCAAAATCAAGACGTAGTGAAAGAAAGCCCAGCTGACTGGCAAGTGGTGACCAAACGCCAGCCAACTGAGACAGAAGCGACTGCTCTTGAGTTCGCTTGGAAGGCTATCAAGTACGTCAAATCAAACGGTATCATCATCACCAATGACCACATGACACTTGGTGTTGGCCCAGGGCAAACCAACCGTGTAGCTTCCGTTCGTATCACCATTGATCAAGCCCAAGACCGTCTTGACGGTGCCGTCCTTGCTTCAGATGCCTTCTTCCCATTCGCGGATAACGTGGAAGAAATCGCCAAAGCAGGTATCAAGGCCATCATCCAGCCAGGTGGGTCCGTTCGTGACCAAGAGTCTATCGAAGCAGCGGACAAATATGGCTTGACTATGGTCTTCACAGGAGTGAGACATTTTAGACATTAAGAACGTTAAAGGGAAGAAAACAGTTTCTTTCCTTTTTTGCGTAAAAATGCGGAGTAAAACAAGATTAAGACGAACGTTTGTGATATAATATTAGTAAATAATTCGCAAAAGAGGTTGAGGAATGAAGCTGTTAGTTGTCGGTTCGGGTGGTCGTGAACATGCGATTGCTAAGAAGTTGCTTGAGTCAAAAGACGTTGAAAAAGTATTTGTAGCTCCTGGGAATGATGGGATGACTCTAGATGGTCTGGAATTGGTAAATATCTCTATTTCCGAACATTCTAAATTGATTGAGTTTGCAAAGGCTAACGATATTGCTTGGACCTTTATCGGTCCAGATGATGCCCTGGCGGCTGGTATCGTGGATGATTTCCATGCAGCTGGGCTCAAGGCTTTTGGTCCGACCAAGGCTGCGGCTGAGCTGGAGTGGTCCAAGGATTTTGCTAAGGAAATCATGGTCAAATACGACGTTCCGACAGCAGCCTATGGCACATTCTCAGATTTCGAGGAAGCCAAGGCCTATATCGAAAAGCAGGATGCGCCTATCGTAGTCAAGGCGGATGGCTTGGCGCTTGGGAAGGGTGTCGTAGTTGCGGAGACGGTTGAGCAAGCAGTCGAAGCAGCTCACGAGATGCTTTTGGATAATAAATTTGGTGATTCAGGTGCGCGCGTGGTTATTGAGGAATTCCTTGAAGGAGAGGAATTTTCACTCTTTGCCTTTGTCAATGGTGATAAGTTCTACATCATGCCAACAGCTCAGGATCACAAACGTGCCTACGATGGCGACAAAGGGCCTAACACAGGTGGTATGGGTGCCTATGCGCCAGTTCCACACTTGCCACAGAGCGTGGTTGACACAGTAGTGGAGACTATTGTCAAGCCAGTCCTAGAAGGCATGATTAAAGAAGGGCGCCCTTATCTGGGTGTTCTTTATGCGGGGCTTATCTTGACAGCGGACGGCCCTAAGGTTATCGAGTTCAACGCTCGTTTTGGAGATCCTGAAACGCAAATCATCTTGCCTCGTTTAACATCTGACTTTGCACAAAATATCACGGATATCCTCGATGGTAAGGAGCTAAACATTACGTGGACGGACAAGGGTGTGACTCTGGGTGTGGTTGTCGCATCCAAGGGCTACCCGCTAGACTATGAAAAAGGTGTCAAGTTGCCAACCAAAACCGATGGCGACATCATCACCTACTATGCAGGGGCTAAGTTTGCGGAAAATAGCAGAGCACTGCTATCAAACGGCGGACGTGTCTATATGCTCGTCACCACTGCTGATACCGTCAAAGAAGCCCAAAACACCATCTATCAAGAGCTCGCTCAACAAAAAACAGAAGGCCTCTTTTACCGAACCGATATCGGAAGCAAGGCCATAAAAGATTAACAGCTACTAAATTTATCGTGGCGAGCGAAAGCGAGCCAAAGTAAGATAATGGTCGCCGTGGTGAAAAGACCAGAACAGTATTTGTTCTGGTCTAGGGAAACTTTGAGACCCTAGGCTCAAAGTTTAGGAATGAAACCGAAGGTTTGCTTCCGTCCCCACCACCTAAGACCATTATCAAAAAAGAAGAAAAAAGGAAAAATTATGACTAAACCAATTATTTCCATCATCATGGGCTCAAAATCCGACTGGGCAACCATGCAAAAAACAGCAGAAGTCCTAGACCGCTTTGGTGTAGCCTACGAGAAGAAGGTTGTCTCTGCCCATCGCACACCTGATCTCATGTTCAAGCATGCCGAAGAAGCGCGTAGTCGTGGTATCAAGGTCATCATTGCAGGTGCTGGAGGTGCAGCTCATTTGCCAGGTATGGTTGCTGCCAAAACAACCCTTCCTGTCATTGGGGTGCCAGTCAAATCTCGTGCCCTTAGTGGCGTGGATTCACTCTATTCCATTGTGCAGATGCCAGGTGGTGTGCCAGTCGCAACTATGGCTATTGGTGAAGCAGGTGCGACTAACGCTGCCCTCTTCGCTCTCCGTCTCCTCTCAGTAGAGGATCAGGCTATCGCGACAGCATTGGCAGATTTTGCAGAAGAGCAAGGAAAAATCGCAGAGGAGTCTACCAATGAGCTCATCTAAAACAATCGGAATTATAGGTGGCGGCCAGCTGGGTCAGATGATGGCCATTTCTGCTATCTACATGGGGCACAAGGTTATCGCGTTGGATCCTGCTGCGGATTGCCCAGCCTCTCGTGTGGCGGAAATCATTGTGGCGCCTTATAATGACGTGGATGCTCTGTGTCAGTTGGCTGAGCGTTGCGATGTCCTCACCTATGAGTTTGAAAATGTCGATGCTGACGGTTTGGATGCTGTCATCAAGGATGGTCAACTTCCTCAAGGAACCGACCTGCTTCGCATCTCCCAAAATCGAATCTTTGAAAAGGACTTTCTCTCAAACAAGGCCCAAGTCACTGTAGCACCCTATAAGATTGTGACTTCAAGTCAGGATTTGACAGATATCGACCTATCGAAAAACTATGTCCTAAAGACGGCGACCGGTGGTTACGATGGCCATGGTCAAAAAGTCATTCGTTCAGCAGAAGATTTGGAAGAGGCCTATGAACTAGCAGATTCAGCTGACTGTGTCTTGGAAGAATTTGTCAATTTTGACCTTGAAATTTCTATCATCGTATCAGGAAATGGCAAGGACGTGACGGTTTTCCCAGTTCAGGAAAATATCCACCGAAACAATATTCTTTCAAAAACCATTGTGCCAGCTCGCATTTCTGAGCGTTTAGCAGACAAGGCCAAAGCCATGGCAGTGAAGATTGCTGAACAGCTTAACTTATCTGGAACTCTCTGCGTGGAAATGTTTGCGACAGCTGATGACATCATTGTCAATGAGATTGCCCCACGCCCACATAACTCAGGACACTACTCAATCGAAGCCTGCGACTTCTCTCAGTTTGATACCCATATCTTGGGCGTTCTGGGATCGCCATTGCCAGCTATCAAACTGCATGCGCCAGCCGTTATGCTTAATGTACTCGGCCAACACGTCGAGGCTGCTGAAAAATATGTCACAGAAAATCCAAGCGCCCACCTCCACATGTATGGTAAAATAGAAGCGAAGCACAACCGCAAGATGGGGCATGTGACTTTGTTTAGTGATGCGCCGGATGCGCCGGATGAGGTTGAGGAGTTTGGGAAAGCTATAAGATTAGGCATATAGCTATTTTGACATATGAGTTGGAAATAATAAGTTAGTAAGCAAGAAGGTTTTATAAAAGGAGAATTAAATGAATTTTAGAGTTGTATCATCATACTCGGACATTAGAGAGAACGGTTACTATTTGATTCATAGTAACTGGGATGATTGGTTTCAATATGAAACTACATATCTATTTTACATAAAAAAAAGTGATGAGATAACAAATGTGGGATCCATTAAAATCGGTCAATTTTCTATGAAAAAAGGACAACGAACCCCTAATATACCTGAAGAATTTGATAATTTAACAGATGATTTTTTTTCTGTAGCGACTGATGAAAGTTTCTATTATGAAATTAATAGGCTTGAGAATGAGAAAAGGGAATACATCTTAACTGCTCTGAAAGATGTTGCTTTTGATAGTGATTTATATTCTAAAGCTCGTGAAACTGATGTTTTTAATGTATCTTTGACAAGAGATGTTTTGCCTGAAGTGATTAATAACAAATATAGACGGTTAGCTCAAGGAAATACTAAGTTATCTAGTTATGATTTTTCATTTAAAATAAATGATTCCTACGTTTTAGACTTTAGAGTGAATCCTGATAAATTTCCAGCGTCAAATATTCATGCTATTATTGGTAGAAATGGCGTAGGTAAGTCATACTTATTAACTGAAATGATTGAAAGTGTTATACAGAATGATGGCAGATTCCAATTTAACACTGAATACAATGATAATTTTTTCTCGAATATTATTTCTATTAATTTTAGTAGTTTTGAGAATAAAAAAATATTTAAAGAGAATTCTGATACCAGTAAGGGATACTTGTATTACCACCTGTCAAATAGGACAACTGCTAAAGAATCTCAAAATTATAAATTATATAGAGAAGAAGATGGTGAAACTATAGAGTTTATACCTGAAGGATGGGACGCTGTCTTTATTGAGAGTGTAAGTTCAGCGTTACGCAAGAAACCTAAACTATGGCGTGATTGTATAAAAATTTTATATAGTGATCCAATATTTAGTAAAACAGGAATTGATAAACTAGTTGATAAGTTTCAGGAATCAGAGGATATTCGTAAATTTTATAAAGAGACATATAAAATTTTTAGGGGTCTAAGTTCGGGTCATAAAATCGTGATTTTAACTATAACCAAGTTGGTTGAAATGGTTTCAGAGAAAACACTTGTTATTTTAGATGAACCAGAATTGCATTTACATCCACCTTTGTTGAGTAGTTTTATAAGAAGTTTATCACAATTACTCATAAAAGCGAATGGAGTAGCAATACTTGCAACACATTCGCCAATTATTTTACAAGAAGTGCAAAGGGAATGTGTTTATAAACTATCTAGAGAAGTGAGCACTGATTTTATACAAGCGGTAAGACCAAGTACTGAGACGTTTGCAGAAGATATAGGTAGTTTAACATTTGATATATTTGAGTTGGAAACTATAGAATCAGGTTTTTATACTTTAATTGATCAAATAGTAAGAGAAAATCTTTCGTTTGAAGAGTCACTACAACGATTTGATAGGAAAATGGGGACTTTAGGGTATAGGTTGCTGTTATCCGAAATTTTAAAAAGAGATAAAGGAGAAAGTGCTGATGCTTAAACTTACTCCTCCATCTTTTAATGCAAAGGATATATTGGATGAGTTACTATCTGGGGTGACAAAAATCAAAGAAGTCAAGGATGAGTGTGGAAATGTAGTAAGTTCAGAAAGATATATTAATTTATTTAGCAAAGAGATAAAAAATAGGATATTCGAGTTCGAAGAATTATACATAGAACTTGCAAAAGAAGGTAAACTAAATAGCTTGGTTAAAGAAAATTGCGTGGTGTCAGATCAAATTGGTAAGGAAGAAATGGGATTTCTGTATGAACAAAAACTAGTCACGAAGTACAGAGATTCGTATTATAGTAAACTGAAAACTAATGAAGGTAAAAATTTTGGTCAATGTGTATATTGTGAGAGGGATTTAGTGAGTGATTTAGATCACTTGCTTCCAAAGTCAGAATTTCCTATATTTGCCATCACTCCAGCTAATCTGATTCCTTCTTGCCATTCTTGTAATACGAATAAGTCAGCAAGTTTATTAGATATAGTAAATCCATATTTTGAAGATACTACTGAAGAAAACTGGCTTAAATGTAATATCGTAATAAAGAATAATATACTTATTCCAGAATATAGTTTAGATTTTTCAAGTACATCTTATTCACAAGACTTACAAACTAAAATTACCAATATATATACAATGGGTAAAATTAGTATCGTAGATAAGATTAGTACATGGGGTATTACTCTACTTACAAATAAATTGAACCATTGGTTAAAAATAATAGATATAGCTGGAGAACAACAACTTCTTACACTTTTGAATAGTGAAATAACCTCTGATATGACACATAGTCAAAATTTTTATGAGTTATCTTTATACCGAGGAGTGATAGATTATTTAAATACAGGGGGTCAACTGATAACCTGAGCTTACTTAATGTAAATTTTCAAGACATTTTTGACATCTTTAATATATTTGTAATAAAGTTAAACTTAAAACTAGAAAGGATAGGACACTGGAACAGTGCAGCTGAACCCGGGCGAAAAGCTCGGAATTTAGATAAACCTCCTAGGACGAAAGCGTCCGTCGTTGGTTTCCTAAAATTCAGTCGCTTTCTAGTCGCCCTTGGTATCTTAATCATGATCGACCGTTATTCTCGCCCTGAGATGGCGAACATTTGGAGTGAAGAAAATAAATACCGTGCTTGGCTTGAGGTGGAAATTTTGGCTGATGAAGCATGGGCTGAGTTGGGAGAAATCCCTAAGGAAGATGTGGCTTTGATTCGCGAGAAAGCGGACTTTGACATCGACCGTATTTTAGAGATTGAGCAGGAGACTCGCCATGACGTAGTGGCCTTCACGCGTGCGGTTTCTGAGACTCTTGGTGAGGAACGCAAGTGGGTACACTACGGCTTGACATCAACTGACGTGGTGGATACGGCCTACGGCTACCTCTACAAGCAAGCCAACGACATCATCCGTCGTGACCTTGAAAACTTTACCAACATCATCGCTGACAAAGCGAAAGAACACAAGTTCACTATCATGATGGGTCGTACCCACGGTGTGCACGCTGAACCGACAACTTTTGGTCTTAAATTGGCGACTTGGTACAGCGAAATGAAGCGCAATATCGAGCGTTTCGAGCATGCGGCTGCTGGAGTGGAAGCAGGTAAGATTTCTGGTGCGGTTGGGAACTTTGCCAACATCCCACCATTTGTAGAGCAATACGTCTGCGACAAATTGGGTATCCGTGCTCAAGAAATCTCTACCCAGGTCCTTCCTCGTGACCTTCATGCTGAGTACTTTGCAGTTCTTGCCAGCATCGCGACTTCTATCGAGCGTATGGCGACTGAGATCCGTGGTTTGCAGAAATCTGAGCAACGTGAAGTGGAAGAGTTCTTTGCCAAGGGGCAAAAAGGTTCTTCAGCAATGCCTCACAAACGTAACCCAATCGGTTCTGAGAACATGACAGGTCTGGCGCGTGTTATCCGTGGGCATATGATTACTGCCTATGAAAACGTCGCTCTCTGGCACGAACGCGACATTTCCCACTCATCAGCTGAGCGGATTATCACACCAGATACGACCATTTTGATTGACTACATGCTCAACCGTTTTGGAAATATCGTCAAGAACTTGACAGTCTTCCCAGAAAACATGATTCGCAATATGAACTCAACTTTCGGTCTTATCTTCAGCCAACGGGCTATGTTGACCTTGATTGAAAAAGGCATGACCCGTGAGCAAGCCTATGACTTGGTGCAACCAAAAACAGCTTACTCTTGGGATAATCAAGTAGACTTTAAACCACTGTTGGAAGCGGATCCAGAAGTAACCTCACGCCTCACACAAGAAGAAATAGATGAAATCTTCAACCCTCTTTATTACACTAAACGAGTGGACGATATCTTTGAACGTTTAGGACTAGGTGATTAATTAAAAAATAAACAGCGAGCTTCAATCTCGCTGTTTATTTTTTATCGAAAAGACTTAGTCTTCTTTTCTTTTAGTGAGTCCATAGGCTGCTAGTGTGGCCATGAGTCCTACGACTACTAGTCCTGCAGAATCGTGACTTCCTGTTTCAGGAAGTTTTTTCTCTGTTGCTATAGGAGCTGGACCTTGAGGAAGAGCTTTGCTTTCCTCAGCAGGAGCAGTTGATGGAGTTGGTTGGATTGGGATTTCTAGTTTTGGTTTTTCTTCAGCAATAGCGGCTTGTCCGTTTTCATCGCCTACATGTGTTACCAGAGTTCCGACTTCGACTATTTGTGTAACAACTTCCTGCGCTACGACACTATTTACAAGAGTTTTCACTTCCTTGCCATCGGTAGAAGTGCTCACAGAGTAGAAGTTGCTACGGCGCCCGTTGACACCTTTAGTAAGGACTTGCGTTTTTCCTTTGAGCAAGAGTGGATTTTCACGAGTCACTGTGGTAAATGGAATTTCTTCCTCTTGGATATCCAGTCTAGGTTTTGTTTCTGCGACTGGAGCAAGATCATGTTCATCGCCTACATGCGTTACTAGAGTTCCGACCTCAACAATTTGAGTAACGGCTTCCTGTGCTACGACACTATTTACAAGAGTTTTCACTTCCTGACCATCTGCAGAAGTGCTCACAGAGTAGAAGTTACTACGGCGCCCGTTGACACCTTTAGTAATGACTTGTGTTTTTCCTTTGAGTAAGAGTGGATTTTCACGAGTCACTGTGGTAAATGGAATTTCTTCCTCTTGGACATCTAGTCTAGGTTTTGTTTCTGCAACTGGAGCAAGACCACTTTCATAACCCTTGTGAGTTACCATAGTTCCGACTTCCACAATTTGAGTAACGGCTTCCTGTGCTACGACACTATTTACAAGAGTTTTCACTTCCTTGCCATCGACAGTGCTTACAGAGTAGAAGTTGCTACGATGTCCATTGACTCCCTTAGTAATGACTTGTGTTTTTCCTTTGAGCAAGAGTGGATTTTCACGAGTTACTGTGGTAAATGGAATTTCTTCTTCTTGGATATCCAGTCTAGGTTTTACCTCAGTAGTTGGTGCAAGACCACTTTCATCACCCTTGTGAGTTACAGGAGTACCGACTTCAACCACTTGGTTCACAGCTTCTTTGGTTACCTGGCTATCAAGGACTGTTTCTGTTGTTTTTCCATTTTCAGTAAGGACAGAGATGTAATGAGTTCGTTCACCTTTGACTCCTGCTGTGATAATATTTTCCTGATCAGCTGGGAGGTTAGGATTTTCTTTCTTGATAACTTCAAATGGGATTTCTTCAGTTCTTGTGATGAGTTCTGATCTGGTTTCAACATTGGCAGCCACTTCATTTTCATCCAGACTTCCTGAGTGAGTTGCAGCTGGTTTGAGACCTAAGCGAGCGGCTTTTAGTTTGGCTACAAGTGTGTCAACTTCAGCTTGTTTATTACGATTGAGGTTGTAATTTAGAGCTGTTTTAGCTGCACTTAGGGCATCCAAGCTTTCCTTGCTGTATCCTTCTAAGTTTTCAGGAATTTGTGCGATTTCTTCGCGGAGAGCATTATAATTAGCACGGAAGTAGTCTTTGTTGTGGTCTGCAAAGGCAGTCATAAGTTCAAAGATTTCTTCCTCCTTATACTCAGCGCTTGGTCTATCTGCCCAGATAGCAAGCATACTTCCGACTGTTGGAAGGTTTACTTCAGGATATTTGGTAGAAGCTAGTTGATTGAATGGTGTTTTTCCAGTATTCTCAATAGCTTTTTTGAGGAAACCACCACCATCTTCTGGTTTTTGACCGAGAATGTAGTACCAGTCACCGTTGGTATTCAAGAACTTATAACCCTTGCTTGCTAGGTATTGAGGTGATGCGAGGTTGTAGCCCCACCATCCTTTAGACCAGTAAGAAATCAAGACATCTTTGTCAAACTGAACATCGTCCTTGTCCTCATAGTAGAAGCCATCGTTGAAGGCCATTGGTTGAAGCCCTCTTTCTTTGGCCATGGCAGCGAGGGTGTTGGCATATTCGGCAAACTTGCCATAGAGTTGATACCATTTGAGGTAGTACCAGCCTTGAGCACTAGTCGCATCGTTGGCGTATTCGTCAGTACCAAAGTTGAAAATCTTTGTTTTACCTGCAAAGAAGTCCATGTATTTACCGATGAGGGCTTTTACAAAGTTCATCGCTTCTTCGTTTCTCAAGTCCATAGTTGTTTTGGAGACTTTGTCAAAGTGGGCTTGAGGATTTTTAATACCCAATTTTTCCATGGCAACCAGCATAGCATCCATGTGACCTGGGCTGTTGATAGCTGGGATGAGACCGATACCCTTAGATTTAGCGTATTCAATTAGTTCTGTCACTTCTGCCTGTGTAAGCGCAGTCCCATTTGGATCGTCGTAGTAAGCTTTTGTTCCTTGGATGATGGCATTTTTGACATCATCACTTGAATAGGTTTTTCCGTTAGCAGTGATGGTCATATCATCGAGTAAGAATCGAAGTCCGTCATTTCCTAGAAGGAGATGGACGTCAGAATATCCGAGCTCACTGGCCTTATCTACGATGCGTTTGAGTTGGTCAAGAGTAAAGTATTTGCGTCCAGCATCGATTGAAATCACCTTGTTTTTAGCAAGTTTTTCAACCTCACGTTTAGCATCTTCTTCTTTTTGAGCTTCTGGTGTGAAGGTCAAATTGCTGACTGCTTCTTGAAGTTTTGCAATTGCTTGGTCAATCGTGTCTTGTTGGGCACGACTGAGGTTGCTATCAAGTGAATGGATGGCTTTTGCCGCTTCATTAACTGCTGCGACACTTTCTGTAGTATAACGGTTAAGGTCTTTTGGTACCTCGTTAAGTGCTTGTTCTGCAGACTCATAATCAGCTGCGAAGTATTCAGCATTAGAATTTGCGAATTGACGCATGAGTTTGAAGAGGCGTGACGGTGAATAACGTGCAGATGGAGTGTCAGCCCAAGCAGCTACCATACCACCGATGAATGGAATAGTTGCTCCGTCGGATTTTGGTACTGAAGTGATTGGAGTGTTCTTGATACCGTTTAATCCTTGATCAAGGTTGTACCAACCTTGACCATCTGCATTTCGCCCAAGAACATAGTACCAAGCATCGTTAGTGTTTAGGATTTGGTGACCTTTTTCTACTAGAAGTTTAGAAGAAGCGACGTCGTAACCTCCCCAACCACCAGTCCACATTGAAACGATGATATCTTTGTCAAAAGTTCCGAAGCTAGTATCACTATTGTAGTAAATACCATCATTGAAGGCCATTGGTTTGAGACCGTGTGATTTTACAATACGAGCTAGGTCATTGGCGTAGGCAATAAATTTTTCATATCCTTTTACAGGATAGCCTTCGTTTGGATAGTATTTATCAGCTTGAAGAACGCTCCAACCTTTAGCGTTTGTTGCATCATTGGCATATTCATCAAGTCCGATGTTGAAGATTTCAGTCTTTTTCGCGAAATAAGCAGCATATTTATCGATAAGGGCTTTTGTAAAAGCGACCGCTTGTTCGTTGTCAAGATCTACGGTACGAGCTGATTCCTTCCCAAAATAGCTAAAGTTAGGATTTTGGATTCCCAATTCTTTCATGGCATTGAGGATAGCATCCATGTGACCAGGACTATTTACTGTCGGAATGAGACCGATGCCTTTATCTTTGGCATAGTTAATCAGATCTGTCATTTGACTTTCTGTTAAGTGATTGCCGTTTGGATCGTTGTAATAATCATTCGTACCTTTTTCAATGGCACGTTTGACATCGTCACTCGCATAGGTCTTGCCGTTAGCTGTGATGCTCATATCGTCCAACATGAAGCGGAGTCCATCATTTCCAACTAATAGGTGTAAATCAGTGTAGCCATAATGTTTCGCTTTATCAATGATTTCCTTGAGTTGTTCTGGTGAGAAATATTTACGTCCAGCATCAATAGAAACAATTTTCTTTTTCGCTAGCTTTTCATTAGTTTGAGTGGCACGTTCAGTAGTCGGAGCGAGTACAGCAGGAGTAGCAGGCTCGTTTTTCTTCTCAGTATTGGCACTCCCTCCGCTTTTTTCCACTTGAGTTGCGCTATCTGCCCCTGTAGTAGGGGCTGGGCTGGTATGTTCTGTTACTACTGGTGTTACCACATTGTCTGTTTTTGGAACAACTGTGTTAACAGTATCTTTTTCAGTTTTAACTTCCTCTTTTATAGTTTTATCAGCTTGTTTTACAAGTTTTTCTTCTTTATCTTGAATTGGTGCTTCTGATGCTTGTGGGCTATCCAGCACAGCTTGCAAAGTTTCAGTAGCTTTTGGTGCTGGTGTGAGTCCATCTGCAGATACGACTTGCGCACTGAAGGTAAATCCTATCAGTACAGAAGCTGCTCCGACTGCATACTTGCGGATTGAGAAACGCTGTTTCTTGTCTAGTTTCATGATAAAACCTCCTTGATACAACTATTTTGATAACGTTTACATAAAACCAATTTAATTTTATTATCTATATAGTAAAAAGTCAAGCAGGTTTATATAAGAACTATAATAAATGGAGTAAATCATAAGATTTTGGAAATAACAACTTATATAAGAAGGTAAAATTAAGGAAAAATCAGTTCTTTTTAACTTGTTTTTAGTAAAAGTGCTACAAATAAATATATTTAATAGCGTTTTCATATTCGCTTTTTCGTGCTATAATATATATAGAAAAAGCCTGAGCAAGGCTCAAGCTTTTTCTTAGTGACCACGGTTACATGAAATGAATTTGATTTTGTAGTAATCTGCTCTCTTATACGTTTCGCTATAGGCAAGAACTTGTCCAGTTGCTTCAAGCTTAGTAGTTTTTGTTTGAAGTACTGTTGGGAATTGTGTATCAATTCCTAGGACAGAAGCAGCATGTTCTGGTGTTGGGAATGCAATTGCATTGATTTCCTCAAAATGCTCATCACTCATGTGAATGTGGTAATCCAATTTGAAACGTTTATAGATAGAGCTATAATATTCAAGATTTGGATAATTGGCATTGATATATTGTTCTGGAACATAAGATGTGTGATAGATGTAAACAACACCATTTGTTTCGCGTACACGTTCAATTTTGTAGTAGAACTGATCACCACGTAGTCCAAGTTTATCTAAATATTCAAGTTTATTTCCACGCTCGATAGAAAGGACGGTTACCTTATCATCTTTCGTTTCGAAAACTTCGACGTCTGAAAATTCTACGAGTTTGTGTTTACGTGCGCGTGAAACGAATGTACCCTTTCCTTGTTGGCGAACGATGTAACCATCTTTAGCAAGATCGTTTAAAGCACGAACAACTGTGATAGAACTTACGTCATACATTGAAATCAATTCGGCTTCTGTGTAAAATTTATCACCACTTGCAAATTGACCAGAGATAATTTTATTTTTTAATTCATCTTTAATATATTGGTATTTTGGAATAGCCATAATTTCACCTCAATTCTATTTTTCCATCCCTGATTCTACCATAAATGTAAATAAAATAGTAGTATTTAGGTAAAAAAATTAAAATAATAGGTTAGAAACATTATTATACATGTAAAAAAATCCATTTTATAATTAGATAATTCTCTGAACTTTTAAAATAGCCTCTTTCATGCGATTTTTTGATAATTTTGGTAAAAGGTAAGTAAAAAAATGGAAAAATTTTAAAGAATTTTCCAAAACCTATTGACAAATGCAAAAGATTTGATTATATTTAATATTATAACAAATGAAAGCGCAAACTTAGTTAGTCAGAGGTGTAAAAATGACAAGGTTTAAAATTGAGGACGATTTCTATTTAGATGGGAAACCGTTCAAGATTTTGTCTGGTGCCATTCATTATTTTAGAATTCCAGCAGAGGATTGGTATCATTCGCTCTACAACTTAAAAGCGCTTGGCTTTAATACAGTCGAGACTTATGTTGCATGGAATTTACACGAACCTGTTGAAGGGGAGTTTAATTTTGAAGGTGATCTGGATTTAGAGAAATTTCTCCAAATAGCGCAGGATTTGGGTCTCTACGCAATTGTGCGTCCGTCTCCCTTTATCTGTGCGGAATGGGAATTCGGTGGTTTACCAGCTTGGCTCTTGACCAAGAACATGCGAATTCGCTCATCCGACTCAGCGTATATCGAGGCAGTTGGTCGCTACTATGATCAATTATTGCCAAGACTGGTGCCGCGTTTGTTGGACAATGGCGGAAATATTCTCATGATGCAAGTCGAGAACGAATACGGTTCTTATGGAGAAGATAAGGCTTACCTGAGAGCGATTCGAAAATTGATGGAAGAACGAGGGATTGATTGCCCACTCTTTACTTCAGATGGCCCATGGAGAGCTACTTTGAAAGCTGGAACCTTAATCGAAGATGACCTCTTTGTAACAGGCAACTTTGGTTCTAAGGCACCTTACAACTTTTCACAGATGCAGGAATTCTTTGATGAGCATGGTAAGAAATGGCCACTCATGTGTATGGAGTTCTGGGATGGCTGGTTCAATCGTTGGAAAGAACCGATTATCACACGGGATCCGAAAGAATTGGCAGAAGCTGTTCGAGAGGTATTGGAGCAAGGCTCTATCAACCTTTACATGTTCCATGGTGGTACAAACTTTGGCTTCATGAATGGTTGCTCGGCTCGAGGAATTCTGGATTTGCCACAAGTTACATCTTATGATTACGATGCCCTTCTGGATGAAGAAGGAAATCCAACTGCCAAATATTTGGCAGTCAAGAAGATGATGGCAACACATTTCCCAGAGTATCCGCAGTTGGAACCACTCTATAAGGAAAGCATGAAGGTGGACGCTATTCCACTTGCTGAAAAAGTTTCCTTATTTGAAACCTTAGATAGTCTTTCTAGTCCAACAGAAAGTCTCTATCCAAAAGCGATGGAGGAATTAGGTCAATGTTATGGATATCTTCTCTATCGTACTGAGGCAAGTTGGGATGCAGAAGAAGAACGCCTTCGCATCATCGATGGACGTGACCGTGCTCAACTCTTTGTAGATGGTAAACGAATTGCAACTCAATATCAGACGGAGATTGGGGAAGATATCTATTGTCAAGGTAATCGAAAGGGTTCTTCACAACTTGACATCTTGATTGAAAATATGGGCCGTGTTAACTATGGACATAAGTTCTTAGCTGATACACAACGTAAAGGAATCCGAACAGGTGTCTGCAAGGATTTACACTTCTTACTTAATTGGAAACAATATCCACTACCACTGGATAATCCTGAGAAAATTGATTTTTCAAAAGGATGGACAGAAGGACAACCAGCCTTTTACGCTTATGACTTTACAGTACAAGAGCCAAAAGATACTTACCTAGACTTATCTGAGTTTGGTAAGGGAGTTGCCTTTGTCAATGGGCGTCACTTAGGACGTTTTTGGAACGTCGGCCCAACACTCTCGCTTTATATCCCTCATTGTTATCTCAAGGAAGGTGCTAATCGTATCATTATCTTTGAAACAGAGGGTGAATATAAAGAAGAGATTCATTTAACTCGTAAACCTACACTAAAACATATAAAGGGGGAAAATTTATGACAATTGTAGGATGCCGTATCGATGGACGTTTGATCCACGGACAAGTAGCCAATCTTTGGGCTGGAAAACTAAATGTTTCACGTATTATGGTTGTGGATGACGAAGTTGTCAATAACGACGTTGAAAAGAGTGGTTTGAAACTAGCGACACCACCAGGTGTGAAGTTGAGTATTTTGCCAATTGAGAAAGCGGCAGCCAATATTCTTGCTGGTAAATACGATAGCCAACGTCTCTTTATCGTTGCTCGTAAACCAGACCGTTTCCTTGGTTTGGTAGAAGCAGGTGTACCACTTGAAACCCTTAATGTTGGGAATATGTCTCAAACACCAGAAACTCGCGCCATCACACGTTCTATCAACGTAGTGGACAAGGATGTGGAAGACTTCCACAAACTGGCGGAAAAAGGTGTTAAACTTACTGCTCAAATGGTTCCAAATGATCCAGTTTCAGACTTTTTGAGCTTATTAAAATAGGAAAAAATTTTTAGGAGGTCATTGTTATGATACAATGGTGGCAAATTTTACTTCTCACTTTGTACTCAGCTTATCAAATCTGTGATGAGTTGACGATCGTTTCATCTGCAGGTTCCCCTGTATTTGCTGGTTTCATTACTGGTTTAATCATGGGAGATGTGACAACTGGTTTGTTTATCGGTGGTAGCTTGCAGTTGTTCGTTCTTGGGGTTGGTACCTTCGGTGGTGCTTCTCGTATCGACGCAACTTCTGGTGCGGTTCTTGCAACAGCATTCTCAGTTTCACAAGGAATTGCTACAGACCTTGCGATTACAACAATCGCTGTACCAGTAGCAGCACTTTTGACATACTTCGACGTTCTTGGACGTATGACAACTACTTTCTTCGCACACCGTATTGATGCTGCAATCGAACGCTTTGACTATAAAGCAATCGAACGCAACTACCTTCTTGGTGCTCTTCCTTGGGCTCTTTCTCGTGCCCTTCCAGTCTTCTTTGCCCTTGCCTTTGGTGGTGCATTTGTACAAACAGTAGTAGACTTGGTTAAACAATACCAATGGGTTGCAGATGGTTTGACACTTGCAGGACGTATGCTTCCAGGTCTTGGATTTGCAATCTTGCTTCGTTACCTTCCAGTTAAACGTAACCTTCACTACCTTGCTATGGGATTCGGTTTAACAGCTATGTTGACTGTTCTTTACTCATACGTAACTGGTCTTGGTGGCGCTGTTGCTGGTATCGTAGGTACTCTACCTAAAGATGTGGCTGAAAAAATTGCTTTTGTCAACAACTTTAAAGGTTTGTCTATGATTGGTATCTCTATCGTGGGTATCTTCCTTGCAGTGCTTCACTTCAAAAATAGTCAAAAAGTAGCTGTAGCAGCACCTTCTACACCATTAGAAAGTGGGGAAATCGAAGATGACGAATTCTAATTACAAACTTACAAAAGAAGATTTTAATCAAATCAACAAACGTAGCTTGTTTACTTTCCAATTAGGTTGGAACTACGAACGTATGCAAGCTTCTGGTTACCTTTACATGATCTTGCCTCAATTGCGTAAAATGTATGGGGATGGAACTCCTGAATTGAAAGAAATGATGAAAGTTCATACTCAATTCTTCAATACTTCACCATTCTTCCACACAATCATCGCTGGTTTTGACCTTGCCATGGAAGAAAAAGATGGTGTAGGTTCAAAAGATGCCGTTAACGGTATCAAGACAGGTTTGATGGGACCATTCGCTCCTCTTGGAGATACTATCTTTGGTTCACTTGTACCTGCTATCATGGGATCTATCGCAGCAACTATGGCTATCGCTGGCCAACCATGGGGTATCTTCCTCTGGATTGCAGTTGCAGTAGTGTATGACATTTTCCGTTGGAAACAGTTAGAATTTGCCTACAAAGAAGGGGTTAACCTTATCAACAACATGCAAAGTACTTTGACAGCTTTGATTGACGCTGCATCTGTACTTGGTGTCTTCATGATGGGTGCTCTTGTAGCAACAATGATCAACTTTGAAGTTTCTTATAAATTGCCAATCGGTGAAAAAATGATTGACTTCCAAGACATCTTGAATTCAATCTTCCCACGCTTACTTCCAGCAATCTTTACTGCCTTTATCTTCTGGTTGCTTGGTAAGAAAGGTATGAACTCTACAAAAGCAATTGGTATCATCATTGCTCTTGCAGTAGGTCTTTCATTCATCGGTAAATTCTTGCTTGGAATGGGCGTATAATTTATGACGAAATCATTAATTTTGGTGAGTCATGGTCGCTTCTGTGAGGAACTTAAAGGTAGCACAGAAATGATTATGGGTCCACAAGACAATATTCATGCGGTAGCTCTTCTTCCAGAAGATGGACCAGAAGACTTTACTGCAAAATTTGAAGCTGCTATCGAAGGATTGGATGATTTCCTAGTCTTTGCGGATCTTCTTGGTGGTACACCATGTAACGTGGTGAGTCGCTTGATCATGGAAGGTCGTGATATCGAACTTTACGCAGGGATGAATCTTCCAATGGTGATTGAATTTATCAATGCTAGCCTTACAGGTGCAGATGCGGACTATAAGAACCGTGCTGCGGAAAGCATTGTGAAAGTTAATGACCTGTTAGCTGGCTTCGATGATGACGAAGATGAATAATACTCTTCGAAAATCAAATTCAAACTACGTCAACGTCGCCTTGCCGTATAGATGTTACTGGCTTCGTCAGTTCTATCTACAACCTCAAAGCAGTGCTTTGAGCAGCCTGCGGCTAGTTTCCTAGTTTGCTCTTTGATTTTCATTGAGTATACGATGTGACAACGTGAAAATCGTTAGAGCATTTTATATAGAATATACATGGGAATGGGGCTTACTCCCATTCCCATATTTAATAGAAAAAGAGGAACTCAATGCTACATTATACAAAAGAAGACTTGATTGAATTGGGTGCAGAAATCACTACACGTGAAATCTACCAACAGCCTGATGTATGGAAAGAAGCTTTTGAATCTTATCAAGCAAAACGTGAAGAAATTGCAGCCTTCCTACAAGGGATTGCTGATAAACATGACTATATCAAGGTTATCTTGACAGGTGCTGGGACTTCTGCTTATGTGGGAGATACCTTGGTACCATACTTTGAGGAAGCCTATGACGAACGCAAGTGGAATTTCAATGCCATTGCGACAACAGATATCGTTGCCAATCCAGAAACTTATTTGAAAAAAGATGTGGCAACTGTCCTTGTGTCTTTTGCTCGTAGTGGGAACTCGCCTGAAAGTGTGGCGACTGTTGATTTGGCAAAAGCCTTGGTGGATGAGCTTTATCAAGTGACGATTACTTGTGCAGCGGACGGTAAATTGGCTCTCCAAGCCCATGGTGATGACCGCAATCTCTTGCTTTTGCAACCAGCTGCCTCTAATGACGCTGGATTTGCCATGACTTCTAGCTTTACGTCTATGATGTTGACAGCTCTCTTGGTCTTTGATCCTACAGAATTTGCTGTTAAAGCTGAACGTTTTGAAGTTGTATCTAGTCTTGCCCGTAAAATTCTAGACGATGCAGAAGATGTCAAAGAACTTGTTGACCTAGATTTTAACCGAGTCATCTATCTAGGCGCTGGTCCTTTCTTCGGTCTTGCTCATGAAGCTCAGCTCAAGATTTTGGAATTGACAGCTGGCCAAGTGGCGACCATGTATGAAAGCCCAGTTGGATTCCGTCACGGTCCAAAATCTCTGATCAACGAAGATACAGTTGTTTTGGTCTTTGGAACAACGACAGACTACACTCGTAAGTACGACTTGGACTTGGTTCGTGAAGTTGCGGGTGATCACATTGCTCGCCGTGTTGTGCTTTTGATTGATCAAGCCTTTGGTCTTGAAAATGTCAAAGAAGTGGCCCTTGGTTGTGGCGGTGTCTTGAATGATATTTACCGTGTCTTCCCTTACATCGTTTATGCCCAACTCTTTGCCCTATTGACTTCACTCAAGGTAGAAAATAAACCTGATACACCGTCTCCTACAGGTACCGTAAACCGTGTGGTACAAGGTGTTATCATCCACGAATATCAGAAGTAATACTGCGTTTATGAATTCTTGACAAGAGGATTTGTATATTATCAGGCAAACCATAGATTGTCAATTCGCTTTCTATGGTTTGTTTGCTTGAGAGAAATAGTAAAAGGAGAAGAGAATGAAAGTATACACAGAGCGTGTATTTGGAAATGTTGAGGGCAAAGATGTCTTGGCCTATCGATTTGAGACGGACGGTGGCTACCAGCTTGAGGTCATGACTTATGGTGCAACTATCTTGCGCTATGTCACACCTGACAAGACTGGAAATTTTGCCAATGTTATCTTGGGTTTTGATGACTTTGATAGCTATGTAGGCAATAGTCCCAAGCATGGAGCTAGCGTAGGTCCTGTAGCGGGCCGTATTGCAGGTGCGACCTTTGAGCTTAATGGCAAGACTTATGACCTTGAAGTCAACAATGCTAGCAACTGCAACCACAGTGGCTCAACAGGTTGGGATTCCAGCTTGTTTGAAGTTGAAGAAGTAAGCAATCATGGCTTGACCCTCTACACAGAGCGTACAGATGGGATAGGAGGATTTCCTGGCAATCTCAAGATTTGGATCAGTTACCACTTAGAAGAAACTGGTGCCTATGAAATCAGCTACAAGGTGACGACCGATCAAGATACGTTGGTCAATCCAACCAACCACAGCTATTTCAACTTGTCTGGTGATTTCACAAAGACGATTGACCGTCATGTTTTCCAACTAAACACAGAGGGCATTTACCCAATCGCTCCCGACGGTGTTCCTGCCAAAACTCCAGAAGCCAACCGTGATGTAGTCAAACACATCTACAATGGTGCCTTGTTGAAGGATATCTTTGCAGAGGGAGATGAGCAAATCCAACTTGTGTATGGTTTAGATCATCCATTTGCTCTTCCTGCAGGTCATGACAATGCTGGTTTCCTTTATGACCAAAACTCAGGTCGCTTCCTGCTTTTCAAGACAGAAGCTCCTTGCTTTGTGGTCTACACAGCAAACTTTGTGGATGAAAGTGTCATCATAGGAGGCCAGCCAATGCTACAGCACAATGGGATTGCTCTTGAAGCGCAAGCTTTACCAGATGCCATTCACAGTGACCTCAAAGACCAAGTCATTCTCAAAGCCGGTCAAACCTTTACAAGTAAGACACGTTATGAGCTTGTTGTGAAATAAAGCAATAGAATTGTTGTAGGTATTACCGACGTTAATTTTTCATGGGATTCAGATTATGATCTCTAAATTAGTCTATCTTGCAGATGGTCAGTCTTTGTGATAGAATAGCATAAAGTCCTTTTGAGGGGGAACTTGCTAGGAAATCCCCAAGCATTGTAACGGATGAACCACCCTCGCCTTTTTGTGAGGGTGGTTTTTTATTTGTAAGTAATAAATAATAGAGAAAGAGTGTATAGCATGTCGAGAATTGTCAGCATTCATCCAGCAAAGGAAATCCATCGCTATGGCTTTGAGAGTACCCAAGTCTATCGAGCCCGTATAGCACGACATCTGGGTTTGGAATATGTCCACCTTGTGTCGAGTCCTCAGCTTCGTCCTGACTGGAAGAAAGACTTGATTAAGTTAGGATTTTTAGAAAAAGAACTGATATGTGTTCCGCATAGTTTTTCAGATATAGGTCATGCAGACTTATCAGTGAAGCCAGAAAGTTTAACGCTAGCAGATGGAGATCAGGTTGAACTCAATGAAGATGGTTTTGTGGCCTCTGTTACCCTAGGAGATGGCTCGGGGAGATATTACTATACCAAGGGTCCCTTCTTGTTTGAAGATTTCAAGGAAAAGGAACTTCGTTGGTATCATGAAAATGGAGAATTGGCTCTGGAAGGACGCTTTATCGATCCCTTTAAAGAACCCTCTCCTGTCACTATCTTTTACCCAGAATACATCTACCGCATAGGAGGAGAAATCCGTTCTGAAGAGGACTTGCTGGTTAAGTTCTTAGCCAAATGGGCCCAGCAAACCGACCTCTTCATCCGTGACCAACAAATCGTTCCCAAACCCAGCCTCTGGCGTTATATGGAAAACACGGACAAAAATTACTATGAAGTCATCCATGAAAATGTCATGCGAGACTTACGCCTCGCCAATCTGCGCAAGACAAACAAATACCTAGTTGCCAGTGAAAAGTTGACAGAAAGCTTGGCCAAGGAAGGTTACCAGACAAGATTCCTGCCACCTATGTTTACAGAAAATCCCGGTCAAATAAAAGAAGTGGGACCTGTGCTAGACTATTGTTTAGTGGGTCATATGGGAGAAGGCAAGAACGTGGAGCTTGTCATTGAAGCCTTTATCGAACTCTACAAACGTGGCTCCAAGGCCCATATTACTTTTTATGGTGGTACAGAGGAGCGTCTGGAGGAACTGCGCAATCGCTACGATCTGCCACCAACCATTCACTTTAAAGGTATCGTTGACGAAGTACCTTATCATCTGCATAAATGTTATCTGTCGGCTAGTTATACAGAGTTATTTGCCAATGCCTGCGTCGAAGCCCTCAATCAAGGTTTGCTGGCTTTGTTATCAGATGTGGAAATTGCCCATCGTTTCTATGCTGACAAGTCAGATGCCATCCGCCTCTTCCGGAATAAGGGACAATTGATTCAAATGATAGAAGAGATGGAGCAAGCAGACTATGGACAGTCAAATGCAGAAAATATCGCCCTAGCATCTCACTATTCACTAGGGACAGTGGCCCAAGGCTACCGCGAACTACTAGATAGGAACTTATAGGATGTTGTAAGTTGATCAATCTAGCTTTTCTCACTGGTCCAATACAATATAAAACCAAAGGAAGACTATATGAAAGCAAAATCTAAACCCATAGCTGTCATTTTGATCCGTTCGGGTTCACGCGGCTTGGTGGATAAAAATATCAAACCGCTTGCAGGCAAACCTTTGGTTTTCTATACCATAGAAGTTGCTCTAGCCTCTAAGCTATTTAGTGACATCTGGGTTTCCTCAGACTCATTAGCCTATTTAGAACTCTGTCGTCAAGCCTATCCAGAGATTCGTTGTGTCCATAGACCAAAAGAATTGGCCCTATCAACAACCTCTAGCTTAGAAACCTTACGAGACTTTTTACAGCCCTTTGAGGAAGAGCAGGTCTTTGTGAATCTACAGGTGACTTCACCCCTGAGAGAAGTAGAGCATCTTATCGAGTCCTACCAGCTCTACTGTCAGTCTGGAGCTGACCATTTGATTTCCTGTGTTAAGGCGGACAAGAGTCGTAGTCTTTACTTGCAATTAGCGGAGTCGTCATTTATCCGTCCGCCTCAGGTTTCCAAGCACTATGCTCGGCAGAAAGAACCTGTATATTACTATCCCAACGGTAGTATCTGGATTTCTCGCAAGGATCGTTACCTACGAGATGAGACCTTTTACACAGATAAGACAGTAGCCTATGAAATGCCCAAACTCTATTCTTATGATATCGACGATGCCTTGGACTTTGAAGTCGTTGAGACCTTGCTGCACCATCACCACCTAGGAGAATCAAAGAGATGAAATACCTCATCATTGCCACAACGCCCTTGCAGGCCAAGATTGCACAGCATATCAAAGGACTCTATCCTGATCAGGACTTTGTCAGCCTTTATGTCAGTCCTGTAAAAAATGCTTGTCAGGAGCATTATGCCAAGGGTTTTGACCACGTTCACTATCCTCAGACGGCAGAGGACTTGGTTCAGATTTGTCAGGAGCTGACCGGAGACTATGACACTATCTTTTATGCTAGTTTTGACAATAGCTTGGTGCTGGACTTGGTTGCTAGTTCGACCTACCAGCACCTCATGAGTTTCGATGATGGTTATGCGGATATTTATCCCTTGGGTATGTATGCTTGGCCCCTTCAAACAAGTCAGGTGGGTTCTTTGGGCTTGACCAGAGATGACCTGATTGAGCGGACGGAAAAACACTATACCCTCTATCGCAGTGACTACCATGTCGTGGCTAGAGAGAAGCTAGTCTATTTGGAGCATTTTTTTGACCTGCCACAAGCTCCCGTCTCAAATGGTAAGACGGTTAAAGTCCTGCTGGGGCAAAAGTTCTCTGAAGAGGATGATCAGATCTCCATCCGCTTTATTAGTACCTATGCCAAGGCCTTGGCCATTGACCTCTATCTACCCCATCCCAAGGAAACCTTTACTATCCCTGATGTGACCTACTTGGAGTCGGAGCTCATCTTTGAAGATGTCCTAGCCCAACTCATCCAAGAATACGAGTTCGTTCATGTCTATCACTTTACTTCGTCTGTCAGCCTGCACTTAAAAGACCTGCCTCATGTGACCATTACAGGTATTTCTCTCCCCTACTATGAGGACCGTCAAAAAGAATTGCGACGATTAGGTTGTCAGTTTGAAAGGGTTTCACTTGGCTGGTAGTATAAATGTATATTTTTAAACATGTAAATCCATGCATCTGTATGGATTTTTTATATATAAATATAGTTAAAAACTATAGTTTGAATGATCAAAAAGTAATCAAATTTCTTGTGTGAGAGGTTTTGAAATGTTAAAATAGGAACGTTAGATTTTCGAGTTTATCAATTGTTGTTTACTATAAAAATGTGGTGAATTTTGGAAATTATGCAAAAAATAGTCGTAAAGGATACTAAGGATGTTTATAAATAAAAAAGAAAAATTTTCCATTCGTAAGTTTAAAGACGGTCGTTCAGACTCAGTCAAGATTGGTACAGTCGGTCTGATTATCGGTGCAGCCCTTGCAATGGCAGGACAAACCCAGACTGTAGAAGCGGCGATGAAAGAAAACAGCGACAACACAACAACGATCTCAAATGATAAGGGGTCAGTAATTGTAGATACAGCTAATATTGAGAATCCAAATGAAGGTAGGGAATTTTCAACTAATCCAACTGCAGAGGGAACAAATACAATTACTAAAACAGGAAAAGTAGATTACAAATACGTAACTGCTGAAGGAAATACTGTACTAGAAGAAAATAAAAACCAAAATTCTGGTGCTGATAAAACGATTGAAACAACATACAATGTATACGGTAAATCAGGAGAAGTTTTCAAAGAGACTACTGGTGGCGATGCACAAGATAGCGACCTAAACGACGCTAAAGAAAACGGTAAAAAAGCAACAATCGAAAAAGATGGGAAAACTTACCACCTAATCGGAGAATCTAAAGTTGAAACTACTGGAAACGGTGGAGGAGTATACTCTGACACAACTCTAGGTGATGTAACCGCGAAACTTACTCCAGAAGGATTAAGTAATGCAGAAGGTAAAATCACTTATGATACTGTAAAAGCTGGTGGGAAAGCTTGGATCGTTGAACAAACAGGAAAAGGAACATATGGTAAATATGTACAAGCAGATTCAGGTGCAATCACTTCTGATGCTAAGATGGTAGAAGCTTTCAAAGCTGGAGAAGCTGCAGCAAAAGACTTCAATTCAGCTAATGTAACTGCTGATGGAGGAATCAAAGAAGGAGACTATGTTTTCGTCCTTGAGAAAAATACCTATGTAACAGCTAATGGTGAGAGTCAGGCTTTAACAGGAAGCATACCATTGTCATCTAGTGATAATGTAGCAGATGATGTAGATGGAACTGGGGCTACTTTAAATAGAACATATGCAATGGTACAAAACTTTAAAGCGGCTCCAGATACTTTAACAGGAGTAGAGAACAAAACTCTTGTAAAAGGGTATCTTGCATATCTTCAAGGAAAAGGACTTGAAGATAACCTTTTAAATTTCAAACGATATGTTTCTATAGGATTAGCGGGAATAGCTGAAGACCAAGTTGATGCTAAAGGAAGACCTACAAGAGATTTAACAGCAGATACATCAAGCGTTTCTAGCTCAGATACATTGGAATTAGAAGAGGGTGGTTTTCTTCTTAGACTTAATGCTCCTTCGTTGGATGTTGAAGAGTATTCTTATCGTGACGAAATCACTCCTCTTCGTGCATACCGTGTAGCAAGTGGTAATACAACAATCACTTACACTTATGCTGAAGAAAAAACTCGTGAAATCGAGAAAAAAGGTTCTGTAGTCGTTAACTACCAAACAGAAGACGGAACAGAATTAAAAGCTCCTTACACTGATACTCCTGAAACAGTAGCTGAAGTAGTAACTGAGAAATACTATGTTGATGCTGATGGAAATGATGTAATTGTAAGTAGTACTACAGCTTCTAAAAACGTACCTTACAACACTAAAGAAAATGAAACTGAAAAACCTCAAAAACTTACAGATGCACAAGGAAATGTTTACTACCTAAACGAAGCAAACACAATGACATCTGTAAATGGTACAGAAACTACATCACCAGCTGAAACAGGAACAGTAGTAGAAGGTGTTACAAAAGTAACTTACATCTATGAAAAAGCTGGATCAGTAATCGTTAACTACAAAACTGAAGATGGAACTCCACTTACAGGAACAGTAGTTGGTAACGAAAGTAAAACTGTAGAATCAGGTGCAAAAGACATTGATAATGGTAAACCAGGAACAGCTTATAACACTGCGGATAACGGAATGAAACCAGAACGTATTAAAACTGCAGAAGGCAAAGTATACGAGTTAGTTCCAGACTTAACTGAAGGTGAAGAAGAAGGTGAGGTTGAGTCAGGAACAACTAAAGAAGTAACCTACGTTTATAAAGAAGTTAAAGGTAATGTTGTCGTTAAGTATGAAGATACTGAAGGTAACACACTTGCTGCTGACGAACAAGATGAAACAGATGCTTCTCTAAATGTTAAATACGATACAGCTGACCACAAAAAAGAATCTATCGAGAAAGATGGTGTTAAATACTATTTAACAGCTAAAGAATTGAAAGACGGTTCTAAACCAGCTACTGGAGATGTTGTTGAAGGAACAACTACAGTAACTTACGTTTACGAAAAAGCTGGATCAGTAGTCGTTCACTATACAGATCAAGAAGGTAACCCAATTTCTGGTACAGATCTAGAAGGAAATAATGTTCCTGAAACTAATAATGATACAACAGATGGAAGACCAGGAACTGACTATAACACTGCAGATAACGGAATGAAACCAAACCGTATCACAACTGCAGAAGGAAAAGTATACGAACTAGTACCTGCTTCTACAATTGGAAATGAAACTGGTAAAGTTGTAGCTGGAGATACTGTAGAAGTAACCTACGTTTATAAAGAAGTTAAAGGTAACGTAGTTGTTAAGTATGAAGATACTGAAGGTAACGTAATCGCTGAAGACGAACAAGACGAAACAGATGCTTCTCTAAACGTTAAATACGATACAGCAGACCACAAAAAAGACGAAATCACTAAAGATGGTGTTAAATACTACCTAACAGCTAAAGAACTTAAAGATGATTCTAAACCAGCTACTGGAGATGTTGTTGAAGGAACAACTACAGTAACTTACGTTTACGAAAAAGCAGGACAAGTAGTCGTTAACTATCAAACAGAAGACGGAACTCCATTAGTAGGTGTTGACCCAGCTGGTGCAAACGTAGCTTCAGGTGCAAAAGACACTGTAGACGGAAGACCAGGATCTGATTATGATACTTCTGATAACGGAATGAAACCAAACCGTATCACAAATGCAGAAGGAAAAGTATACGAACTAGTACCAACAGCAACTAAAGGTGACGAAACTGGTAAAGTTGTTGCGGGTGAAACGAAAGAAGTAACATACGTTTATAAAGAAGTTACTGGGGACGTAGTCGTTCACTATGTTGACACAGAAGGTAACACAATCGCAGCTGACAAAGATGACCTTAAGGGTGCTTCTCTAAACGCTAAATACGACACAACTGACAACAAACCAGAGAAAATCGAAAAAGACGGAACTGTCTACTACATTACAAAAGCCGGTCTTAAAGATGATTCTAAACCAGAAAACGGAGACGTAGTAGAAGGTAAGACTGAAGTAACTTACGTTTACGAAAAAGCTGGATCAGTCATCGTTAATTACCAAACAGAAGCCGGAACTCCATTAGTAGGAACTGCAGACGGTAAAGATATTGCTTCAGGTGCAAAAGACACTGACAATGGAAAACCAGGTTCTGAATACAACACTGCAGATAACGGAATGAAACCAACTCGTATCACAACTGCAGAAGGAAAAGTATACGAATTAGTACCGACAGCAACTAAAGGTGATGAAACAGGTACGGTAGAATCAGGTCAAACTAAAGAAGTAACCTACGTTTATAAAGAAGTTAAAGGTAATGTTGTTGTTAAGTATGAAGATACTGAAGGAAACACACTTGCTGAAGAAGAAAAAGATGAAACAGATGCTTCTCTAAACGTTAAATACGACACAGCAGAGCACAAAAAAGATGAAATCACTAAAGATGGTGTTAAATATTACTTAACAGCTAAAGAACTTAAAGATGGTTCTAAACCGACTACTGGTGATGTTGTTGAAGGAACAACTACAGTAACTTATGTTTACGAAAAAGCAGGACAAGTAGTAGTTAACTACCAAACAGAAGATGGAACTCCATTAGTAGGTGTTGATGCGAATGGTGCGAATGTAGCTTCAGGTGCTAAAGACACTGTAGATGGAAGACCAGGATCAGACTACAACACTGCAGATAACGGAATGAAACCAAACCGTATCACAACCGCAGAAGGAAAAGTATACGAACTTGTACCAACAGCAACTAAAGGTGATGAAACTGGTAAAGTTGTTGCGGGTGAAACGAAAGAAGTAACATACGTTTATAAAGAAGTTACTGGTGATGTAGTCGTTCACTACGTTGATACAGAAGGTAACGTAATTGCTGAAGATAAAGAAGATACCAAAGGTGCTTCTCTAAACGCTAAATACGATACAACTGACAACAAACCGGAGAAAATCGAAAAAGACGGAACTGTTTACTACTTAACAGAGAAAGCTGTTAAAGATGACTCTAAACCAGAAAACGGAGACGTAGTAGAAGGTAAAACTGAAGTAACTTACGTTTACGAAAAAGCAGGACAAGTAGTCGTTCACTACACTGATGAAAAAGGTAACACGATCCAAGTGGACGCTGTTGATACAAAAGACGGTAAACCAAACTCAGACTACAATACTGCTGATAACGACATGAAACCAAACCGTATCACTACTCCAGAAGGCAAAGTGTACGAGTTAATCCCTCAATCAACTAAAGGTGATGAAACTGGTAAAGTTAAAGCTGGAGAAACTACAGAAGTAACTTATGTCTACAAAGAAATCACTGGTAATGTAGTCGTTCACTACGTTGACACAGAAGGAAACACATTAGCTGAAGATACGAAAGATGTAGAAAATGGATCACTAAGTGATAAATATGATACAACTGACAACAAACCAGCTAAACTTGAAAAAGATGGTACAGTTTACTACTTGACAGCTAAAGAATTGAAAGACGGTTCTAAACCAGAAAACGGTGCTGTTACTGAGGGTACTACAGAAATCACGTATGTATACGAAAAAGCAGGAAACGTTCTTGTTCATTACGTAGACGAAGCTGGAAACACACTTCAAGCAGATGCTGTTGATACTAAAGACGGTAAACCAGGAGCTAAATACAATACTTCTGACAACGATATGAAACCAGCTCGTATTACTACTCCAGAAGGAAAAGTATACGAATTAGTCCCAGCATCAACTAAAGGTAACGAAACTGGTGATGTTGAAGCAGGTAAGACTACAGAAGTGACTTATGTCTACAAAGAAGTGAAAGGAAACGTAGTCGTTCACTACACTGATGAAGCGGGTAACACAATCGCTGAAGATGTTAAAGATACGACTGACGGATCAGTAAGCTCAGCATACGACACAAGTGACAACAAACCAGCAACTATCACTACTAAAGATGGTAAAGTATATGTACTTGTACCGACTTCAACTAAGGGTGAAGAGTCTGGTAAAGTAACAGAAGGGACAGTAGAAGTAACTTACATTTATAAAGAAGTAACTGGTGATGTAGTGGTTCACTACGTTGATACAGAAGGTAACGTAATCGCTGACGATAAAGAAGATACAAAAGGTGCTTCTCTAAACGCTAAATACGATACGACTGACAACAAACTAGAGAAAATCGAAAAAGACGGAACTGTTTACTACTTAACAGAAAAAGCTGTTAAAGATGATTCTAAACCAGAAACTGGAAACGTAGTAGAAGGTAAAACTGAAGTAACTTATGTTTATGAAAAAGCAGGGCAAGTAGTAGTCCACTATGTAGACGAAGCTGGAAACACAATCCAAACTGACGCTGTTGATACTAAAGACGGTAAACCAGGAGCTGCGTACAACACTACTGATAATGATCTGAAACCAAACCGTATCACAACTCCAGAAGGTAAGGTATACGAATTAGTACCAGCATCAACTAAAGGTAATGAAACTGGTAAAGTGAAAGCTGGAGAAACTACAGAAGTAACATACGTCTACAAAGAAATTACTGGTAATGTAGTCGTTCACTACGTTGACACAGAAGGAAACACACTTGCTGAAGATACGAAAGATGTAGAAAATGGATCACTAAGTGATAAATACGATACAACTGACAATAAACCAGCAACAATCGAAAAAGATGGTGTTAAATATTACTTAACAGAAAAAGCTGTTAAAGACGATTCTAAACCTGAAACAGGAGACGTAGTAGAAGGTAAAACTGAAGTAACTTACGTTTACGAAAAAGCAGGACAAGTAGTAGTTCATTACGTAGACGAAGCTGGAAACACACTTCAAGCAGATGCTGTTGATACTAAAGACGGTAAACCAGGAGCTAAATACGATACTTCTGATAAGGACATGAAACCAACTCGTATCACAACTCCAGAAGGTAAAGTATACGAATTAGTCCCAGCATCAACTAAAGGTAACGAAACTGGTGATGTTGAAGCAGGTAAGACTACAGAAGTGACTTATGTTTACAAAGAAGTGAAAGGAAATGTAGTTGTTCACTACACTGACGAAGCAGGTAACACAATCGCAGAAGACGTTAAAGATACGACTGACGGATCTGTAAGCTCAGCATACGACACAAGTGACAACAAACCAGCTACAATTACTACAAAAGATGGTAAGAAATACGTATTAGTACCAACTGCAACTAAAGGTGCCGAAACTGGTAAAGTAACAGAAGGAACAACAGAAGTAACATACGTTTATAAAGAAGTCAAAGAAGGTTCTACAAATGGAGGCTCACTCACTCCATCTCAACCTGGTTCTCCATCAACACCTTCAACAAATCCAACAAGTCCGGTGAAACCGACAGACCCAAGTCAACCAGAAACTCCAGTAGTTCCTACAGACCCAAGTCAGCCAACAACACCGCCTAATCCGGCTAATCCGGCTAACCCAGTGGGTCCAGTAACTCCAACGATGCCATCGGCACCAGAAAATGGTGAAGCACCACAAGCTCCAGCGGCTTCATCAGAAGCTAAAGGACAAGCTGAACTTCCAAACACTGGTACAGAAGACAATGCTAGCTTAGCGGCACTTGGACTTTTAGGTGTCTTGAGTGGATTTGGACTTGTTGCTCGCAAGAAAAAAGAAGACTAATTCTAATTAGATTTTCTGATAAGAATAAGGAGTAGGATATCATATCCGCTCCTTTTTCTATGTAAATTATGAGGTAATTTTTAATCTTTTTTTGAAAGTTGTTATAGAGTTGTTAATCATATTTCTGAATCTATTAATTATCTTTGCTTTTTTATATATTTATATCGATTAAAATATCGAATTGCTTGACATAATGAATAGATAGAGTTATTATGTTTATTATACAGTAGGTGAAGTCGGGACTTTTCTTGGTATCAATTTGAGGGTCTTACTGACTTTTCTTGATGTAAATAAAATATAAGCAAAGGAGTAGTAATGTACTCACGAACAAAAAAATATCATGGACAAAAAGTTCAACGATTTTCAATCCGAAAGTATAGTTTCGGTGCAGCATAGGTAGCGATTGCTGCGCTTATGATGTTTGGAGGTGGAGCCACTGCAAAAGCTGATACTATTCAAGGAAACGATGCAAGAACGAGCTCAAATTTGTCTAATCCACAGTCATCGCCATCTCAAGAAAGCTTAAATCACGAAGAGAATGTTGCGAGTCCTGATACCAAGAGAGAAGAAATTCCTTCTAAAGATCCAGTTTCTAAACCAGTAGTAACTTCAGCTGAAGCTTTAGTTAATGAAGATAAGCTAGCGCCAGAAAATATTGCAAAGGTAGACTTCAGTAAGTTATCAGAAGCGATTTCACGTATTCAATCAGCTATAGATAAAGTTGAAATTAGTAATAAAACATCAAAAACTATTGAGGATGCAAAGGCAACACTATTAGAAGCTCAAGCTTTATCAGCAAATGATAAAGCAACTCAGGTAGAGGTAGATAAAACTGTTGCAAGATTAAGAGAAAAGGCTTTTGTAATTGAGAGTATGCCAAAAGTGTCTCCTACTGTAGAAGATAAATCAGAAACAGAAGCTAAAGTAGAAAAAACAAATAAAAACCAAGATCCACGAAATGGAAAAGAGATTCCAGGAAAAGGGGAGAGTGGTTTTAGAGAAGCAACAACTGCAAATCCAATTATTCCTGCTAAAGAGGGTCCAACAAATAATAATAAATTAGGATCAGGAAATAACCCAGCTGAGGGTGTATTTGAAAGTGCAAAAGATCAATTTGGAGATGTTGACTTTACAAACTCTACAGAAAAAAGTACTAAAGTTGAGAAACAATGGTCAAAAAGTATTTTATCTGATAAGACAGGTAAAGCTACTACACAACTATTAACAGGTGGTATTACATACAACTGGAAAGAAAAAGAAATTTCTAATGAAATAAATGGTTGGAAAATTACAGATGCAAACGGAAATGCAGGAAAAGTAACTGCTATTAAACCAGAAGCAGCAGTTGCAGATGCAGGACGTGAAGCGGAGTATCAAGGGAAGCCAAGCAAGGTCTATGATAATCAAGGAACTATTAAAAGGAACTATAATAATCCTGATAATCCAACAGCAACAAATCCGCTTGGAGTTCATGCTGCAAATCAAAACTATGGAAATGGTGTAAACTATTCAGGAAATGTTGGAATACATAATTTACCTAAAGGATATTACTTAGAATTAGGTGAAAAAGGTACTAAGCTTTCTAAAGAATATGCAGTTAATGGAAACTCTAGATTAATGTTAAGTACAATTACTGGTGGTGCATACGGAAATATGGGTACTGCTGGAACAGGTGAACGAATAAAAATCACAATGTACGATGCAGTAACTGGAGAAAAAATTTCTAGTATTAGAGATGACCATACTATCGGTGAAAAATATGAATCAGAGCATATCTCAGCACCTTCAGGGGATGGAGGAAATGGTGATGGTTGGACTGAATACCGTGCCATTTATGAAGTTCCTCAATCTACTACAAGAGTACGTGTAGAAATTGAAGCACTAGATGATGGAACAGCAATTAACAATAGTTATTTAGCTGGTACTAATAGCAAAGTTAAAGATGGTTACTTTGTTGGAGCTGTCAATTTAGCCGTAGGTTCAGGAACGGAAATGACTACGAATGTTAGAACCAATGGTAAAGAAGGGAAATTCGGAGAAGATAATCTTTATAAATCAAAACAAAAAGGAGAATTAGAATTTACTGTTAATAGTGTTGGTGGGATTCGTCACTATGGTAGTGCTGAAACTGAAATCGAAGTTCCTGAAGGGGTAGTTTTACCTGAAAACATTACAAATCCTACAGGAAATGTTTGGTTTGGAAATGTTCCAGTTTCAGCCAAAAATATCATTTGGGATCCTCAAACAAGAAAATTAAAACTTCGATATAACACTTCGAAATTTAATAATGGAGTAGGACCTTATATAGGAGTAGGATCTAATGATGGTTCACGTCTATTTAGATTACCATTTACAACAACGGATAATTACAGAGGGACTGCTACATTTAAAGTAAGAACTTACTTACCAAATGGTTTAAGGGATGGAAAAGACAATCAACTTTTAAATACTGGTGATGTTTCAAATGCTGATGGAAAATATCATCCAGTAGTTAATGGTTTAAGAAATACAGACCAACCTGATTATTACTACAATAAAACGATTTATATCGATACAAAAAGACCAGATACACCAACAGTAGAAGCCGTGCATACAGATAGTATTCGTGGTGAGAAAAAAGATGAAAATCAAGTAAAAGAGTTACTTGTTTCTATTCCAACTAAAAATACAGATTTAACAAATGAAGCACGTGAGAAAAAAGATGTTGCTGAAAATGATAAAAATAATGGAGTAGATAGAGCTCACACTGCTGGTGCTGAAACAGTAGATAAAGCAGTAGATAAAATCGGTGCAGCTATTGGTGGATTAACTTCAATGAAAGTTACTTTACCAAATAGTAAAACTCCAATAACACTCAACAAAAAAGAAGATGGTTGGTATATTGGTACTACAAAAGTTGAAGAACGCGATGGTAAATTAGTTGTTCCAGTTCCTACAGGTACAGATTTGACGGAAGCGAATGAAACTACAAATCCTGATAAACGAATCAAAGTTACTGTATTTGATAAAGCAGGTAACGAATCAGATCCAGCTTATGCTAATGTTCTAAACGAAGCTCCAACAGTAGCAGTTGAGAAAAAAGATTTATATGTTTATAAAACAAAAGAAGCTGACAAATGGACCAATGATAAAGTTTTAGATAAATCGAAAGCATCAGCAACAGACTTAGAAGATGATCGTGATGGGGTTGATTCTACTAAACCAACGATTACAGTAAGTGATGCAGGTAATCTAGATACAACTAAAGTTGGAGATTATACTGTAAAAGTTCAATCAACTGATAGTGAAGGTAAGAAATCAACAGAAACAACTGTTAATGTTCATGTCTTAGACCTAATTAAAGTAGACCCAACAGTGACAACTGATCCAACAGACCCAAGTACAACATCTCCAGTATCTCCAAAAACTGCAGATACACCTGTAAAAGAAGGAGATGAAAATCTTGGTAAATATCCAGCAGGAGTTACTCGTGAGGACTTAGTTAAAGAAGTTACACGTACAATTAAGTATCTAAAAGAAGAAGATGCAAACAAAGAAGATGCAACTCCTCTATACGCTGAAAAAGTACAAAAAGTAACTTACAAACGTACAGCAACAGTTAACCCTGAAACAAAAGAAGTAACTTACTCTGATTGGGAAGTTTACAATGAATCTGATAAATTAACTGATGCTAAGGCTGACGGAACAAAAGGTAAATTCAATGCTGTTGAATCACCAGTAGTAAACAACTATTTATTAGTAAATGCGACTGATAAAACAGTGGCTGAAAAAGAAGCTCCAGTTCCTGGAGCAGATGGAACAGTTACTCCAGATGTTACTAAAGTTCTTTATAAAGAAATTGGTTCATTTAGTCCTAAATATCCTGAAGGTAAGAAACCAAATGGTGCTCAAGATAAAATTCCTTATCCAAATAACCCGACTGATCCAACGGTTCCAGGTGATTTTAGTACAATAACGATTCCATATGTTCCAGGCTATACTCCAGTATATAACGGTCAAGAATTAACACCGAAAAATCCTAATGATCCAACTCAAGGTTACAAGGTACCAGATGGATTTACTCCGACTGATAAGTTTGGAGAATCACCAATTACTTACACACCGTCTACTCAAACAGCTAAAGTAGTGATTGAGAAGAAAGTCGATGGAGTCGCAAATGAAGTGGTTTCTAGCTTTGATTTAACAGGTAAATCTGGTTCAGAATTACCATCAAGTACAGATATTGAAAACAAAATCAAAGAACTTAAAAATCAAGGTTATGAAGTAGAAAGTGATGAATACCATATTCAAGATAATCATCACCCAACATTTGATGACAAGGAAGATATCAATGCACAAGATGGTACGCCAGCACCTTCTCAAACATTCAAAATTGTGGTTAAACCTAGAATCATTGAAATTCCATCTTCAACACCTCATGAAAAAGACAGCCCAGTAGATCCAAATGGTGAAAATCCAGATTTGAAATGGCCAGAAGGTTTGGCTGAGTCTGATTTGAACACAACTGCTAAACGTGTGATTTCATATGTGAAGAAAGAATCAGATACAGCAACTGAAGAAAAAGCGAAAGATTCAACAGAACAAACTGTAACATTCACAAGAAAAGCAACTGTAAATCTTGTCACAAAAGGAGTAAGCTATACTGATTGGGAAAGTCCAAATAAAACATGGGATAAAGTTGGAGTAGATGTTCTACCAGGATATATCGCAGATAAAAAAGAAATTCCAGCTAAAGAAGCAGCAACCCCTGCAAAAGATACAAAAGTAATCCCTGATGAAACGGATAAAGTTACTTATACGAAGATTGGAAGCTGGATTCCTGTTGATCCAACCACTGGTAAGGATGGAGAACCAATTCCATTCCCTAACGATCCAAATGATCCAACCAAGACTGGTGAAATTACACAAATTATTCCTCATAAAGATGGATATACTCCAAAAGATGGAAATGGAACACCATTAGAACCAGTAAATCCTGCAAATCCAGAAGAAGGTTATAAACCACCAAAAATTACGGATCCAAAAGCAAATATCAAGATTACCTATGATAAAGACGATCAAAAAGCAAAAGTAAAATTTGTTTCTGTGGATCCAAAAACTCAAACAGAAACTGAATTAACCGACCATGCATTGACTTTAACTGGTAAATCAGGCGAAACAATTTCTGAAAGTGATGTACAAACTCATATCGATGTTTTGAAATCAATGGGATATGATATCATCGACAATCCATTTGATAAAGACCCAGTATTTGATACGAAGAAAGATACAAACGAAAACATCACTCAAGAGTTTACCATTAAAGTTCAACCACGTGTATCCACTACAACACCAGTTTATGTCGTAGAAGGAGATAAGCCATCTGCAGAAAAATTGAAAGATGCTGTTACTACTAAAGGAAATGAGAAAACAGTAGATGAAACTAAACTTCCTGATACAACTGATAAAGTTGGGGATGACACATTAACAGCTCCTGTGACAGTGACATATGGTTCAGGGGATAATAAACGTGAAGAAACTGTTAATGTACCGATTAAAGTTGTTGAAGGATATCCACAAATTGTCCCAGTAGATCCAAAAGAAGCTCCAAAAGCAGAAGATAGTATCAATCCAGATGATTATCCAGCTGGTTCTAAATTCACTTACGAAAAAGAACCAGATACAACAACACCTGGAGATAAAGGGGTTAAGGTTATTGTTACTGATGAAAATGGAAATGAACTAGTAAGAGTTCCAGCAACAGTACGTGTAGTTGACAGTATTCCACAATACGTTGTGGCTGATAAAGCTAATAAACAACCAGAAGCTAAACAAAGTATCACACCGGGTGAATATCCAGACGGAACGGAATTTACTTATGAAACTCCAGTAGATACAACTACATCGGGAGAGAAAGATGTAGTCGTTGTGGCTAAAGTTGGTGAAGATACGATTGTTAAAGTTCCAGCTAAAGTTGTGGTAGTAGATCCTGAAGTGCAATATGTATTTGAAAATCCTCAAAATACACAACCAGATCCATCTGAAAGCATTAATCCTGATCAATATCCAGACGGAACTAAGTTCACCTATAAAGATGGTGATGTAGATACAACAACACCTGGAGATAAGAAAGTAACAGTAGTTGCGAAAGATGGTGAAGATAAACTTGTAGAAGTCCCTACGGTTGTTAAAGTATTACCAGTTGTTAAACCAACGGGAGTAACAGTACTTAAAGATAGTACAGATTTAGAAACAATGGTTAAAGCAAAAGCTCAAGAAGTGGTGGATGCATTACCAAAAGATAGTATTCCTGCAGGTGTAACAGTAACTGTTAAAGAAGTGAAAGAAAAACCTGAAACAACTGCTACAGGAGAACAAAAACCAGCTAAGGTAGTTATTGAATATACTGATGATAAAGGCCGTGTAGTTGGTTCTAAAGAAGTAGAAGTTCCGGTAACGGTAGTTGGTTCAACATCAAAATCATTGGTAGTCTTTGAAGGTGATACAGTAGAATCTAAAACTGTTCAAGATGCAGTAACACCAGGAGCTAATGGAACTAGAGGTAATCCTGTAATTCCAGAAGACCTAACAAAAACAACAGGTAAGAAAGAAGTAACGGTCCCTGTAACTTACGACGGAATTAAAGATTCAGAACAAGTGAAAGTACCAGTGACAGTATTGCCAGTTGCTAAAGGTGAAGTAACAGTACCAAAAGGTGAAACTATAGATAAAGTTAAAGAAGTAGCTAAAGCTAAAGCAGAAGAAGTAGCAAACTCAGCAGATTTCAAAGCTAAATTACCAGATGGTGCCAAAGAAGTAGAAGTTGGAGCGATTACAGAAGAAGTGCTTGCAACCATTACATCGGAAGCAGGAACAAACAAAGGAACTGTAAAAGTCCCAGTAACCTATACAGTAGATGGCGTTAAGTATACAAAAGATGCAGAAATTACTGTAAGTGTAGTTGGTTCAAATGCTGATCAAGTATACGTTGTTGAAGGCGATAAACCTGAAATAGCTAAAGTAAAAGATGCAGTAACACCAGGACAAGGTGGAACAGTACAAGATCCAACAGAAGCTGATTTACCAGATACAAAGGATAAAGTTGGAGCAACCGATGTAACAGTACCAACTAAAGTTAAGTATGCAAATGGTGAAGAGACAGTAAAAGTCCCAGTGACAGTATTACCAAAAGTAACCCCAGAAGGTGTAACAGTTCTTAAAGATAGTGATAAGCAAGAACTAGAAAAAGCTATTAAAGAACAGGCTGAAAAAGCAGCTAATAACGTGAAGGGGCTTCCATCAGGAGTTACTGTAACAGTTACAGAAGTTAAAACAGGAACAGTACCACCTACAGCAACAGTTGGTGTACAAATCCCAGCGACAGTAGTGGTAGAGTATGTGAAAGATGGTAAAGTAGTTGCGACTAAAGAGGTACCTGTACCTGTTAACGTAGTAGAAGTCGTTCCAGTCTCAATTGAGACACCAGTCACATCTACCCCATTAACACCAGAGGATTACACTAAAGGCATCAAGATTCCAGAAGGTGGCAAGGTCACAAATGTTGAAAACATTCCAGACTTAACAACACCAGGTAAGAAAGATCCAGTTAAGGTAACGGTAGAATTACCAAATGGAAAAGTGATTACAGTAGAAGTCCCAGTTAATGTAACACCTGTTAAAGAGATTGAGACACCAGTCACATCTACCCCATTAACGCCAGAGGATTACACTAAAGGCATCAAGATTCCAGAAGGTGGCAAGGTCACAAATGTTGAAAACATTCCAGACTTGACAACACCAGGTAAGAAGGATCCAGTTAAGGTAACGGTTGAATTACCAAATGGAAAAGT